>NZ_JASJFB010000278.1:0-5768 GCF_030065455.1 Microcystis sp. M53602_WE12
CATTGGAGGGATCGGGGGTAAAATTC
This sequence comes from Microcystis sp. M53602_WE12, assembly GCF_030065455.1. Classification (NCBI taxonomy): domain Bacteria; kingdom Bacillati; phylum Cyanobacteriota; class Cyanophyceae; order Chroococcales; family Microcystaceae; genus Microcystis; species Microcystis sp. M53602_WE12. The sequence goes on from NZ_JASJFB010000278.1 coordinate 27, forward strand.
AGGTACTTTTTCCCTGAAAATTAGGTAACTGACTACCTCAAAATCGGTAAAACCCTACACCCCACACCCCACACCCCACACCCTGCCCCCACCAACAAACTTTTTCAGCAGACCTTATCTATCAACCAATATCCCCCCGAGGCCATCTTCCCGTGGAACAGGCTAGAAGCCTGTTTTAGATTAGGTACAATTAATGATACGATCGGTGCGTTACGGCGGCTTGTTAATTTTGGTTTTTTGACCGAATTGGTAGCCGCCTAACGCACCCTACATTTTACGATTAATCAAAAAATTCGCTGAAAGAAAGGAGCATAAATTGGACGCTTACCTACAAAGCAATGTATAAATTTCTGGAACAAGGAGTCCATGGAGAAGTCTTGGATTTCCCTGGCGTGATTTCCTGGGGAAATGATCTAGCAACAGTACGCCGTTCCTTAGCCAGTGCGCTGGTGGACATGGCAGAAGTTAATATATCTAGGGGGGAATCTTTACCCTTGCCTAATGCGTTGTTAACAGACCCAGAAGCGGATTTAGAAGAACCAATTTATCTAATCTTTTCTGCATCAACCCATGTCCAAATTGTACCGACTTCGATCGCCTCATGAAGCGTCGAGATTTGTTGCGTTATCTCAGTCAACAGGGTTGTCAATTGGTACGAGAAGGAAGTGAACATTCCATCTGGGAAAAGCCACCCAATGGTCGGCGTACAGCCATCCCTCGACAATTTCTCGATGTCGAGGGATGGCTGTGAGAATTTTTCGTCAGTTGGACATACCAGAACCTTGAACACAAGCGGCGATCGCTCTGATCACATGAGCTACTTTATCATTCTGCCTCAAAATTGTTTTTTTATTGGTCGGCAATAATGGTTCTTCGTTACTTGGTATGATTCGATCAGGGGGCATAAATCGACTAAATCCTTATAGGGCAAGAGACTCAATTGATTAGCTCGTTCTAGATAGAAAACAATTAGCCAAAATCGAAGCAATGTCTTTCTGTGTAAGGGTTTTATCCTTTATAACCCCCCTCCATTGCATAACACAAACCGAAGAACCATAAAATTCCTGGTGATTTACTCTTCCTACAAGAACTTAATTGGGTAAGTTTCAAGAAGATTGATGATGCTGCTGCCTTCCATAAACTAGAGTGGGGCATTACTCAAGTCAAGCCAGAGTTACATTCAAAAACGGTAAAATTGACAGCCGAAGAGTGGTTTAATCGTGGTTGTAACAAAGGTGAATTAGGAGACAATCAAGGTGCGATCGCTGACTACAATCAAGCCATTCAAATCAAACCCGACTATGCTTATGCCTACATTGGTCGCGGGAATGCCAAGTCTAACTTAGGAGACAAGCAAGGTGCGATCGCTGACTATAATCAAGCGGCACAACTTTACGTGCAACAGAACACGATGGATAAATACCAATATACTCTTGATCAAGTGAAAAGACTGGAAAAAGGATTTTGGGGAAGGTTGTTCTCATGACTATTCGTCAAACTACAATCGCTAAATTGTAACAACTACCAGAGTCACTTTTACTGGAAGTTAACAATTTTATCGACTTGGTAATACACAAACATCAATCTGAAACAGCTAATGACAAACTGCAAGAAGATGGGGCTAAAGTTTTGGGAAAATAGTTTGAAGGTCTAAAATTGATAAATTATGAAAAAACTTGAAAAAATTATCACAGAATTTCGCCAAGCACTAGAAAAAATCTATGGCGATAAATTAATAAACTTAGTTCTATACGGTTCTCAAGCCAGAGGAGATGCAACAGAAGACTCTGATATTGATATCATGGTAATTTTAAAAAGTCCAGTTTCTCCTGGAGATGAAATTTTCCGTATGGGAGAAGTTAAAAATCAAATTAACCTTAAATACGATCAATTCATCTCAGTTTTGCCCATATCTGAAGAAGACTTTTTATGTAAAGATACTCCTTTATTAGAAAATATTCGCCGAGAAGGTATAGCTTTATGAACCGCATTCAAACATTACTAAGTCTAGCTAAAGAAGAATTATATGCTGCTGAAATTTTGTGGGAAAATACTCTATATCGTGCTTGTATTTCTCGGGCTTATTACGCCTTATATTATACAATACAAGCTCTCTTGGCTGCTAAAAACGTCAATACTAGAACTCACAGAGGCTTGATTCAACAATTTGGACAACAATTTATTAAAACTGGAGAATTATCTCAAAACTTATCAAGAACCTTGAGTGAGACTTTTGATTTAAGACAGTTAAGTGATTATGATGAAACGATACCCATCACTCAACAACAAGCAGGCAAAACTTTAGAAAATGCAAAATTGTTTATTAGTGAAGCTACCAAGTGGCTAGAGAATAATCAAATTCAGTAAATAAAAACAATATCTTAATCTATAGCGGTTCTCGCATCTGTGCGGCACACTTAAACCTTTGCTGATTAAGCTGTTCAGGATCGGGAATGTACCTCTTGTGAATCAGAAACGCTATATTAATCAAAAAATTCGCTGAAAGAAAGGAGTATAAATTGGATGCTTACCTACAAAGCAATGTATAAATTTTTGGAACAGGGAGTCCATGGAGAAGTCTTGGATTTTCCTGGCGTGATTTCCTGGGGAAATGATCTAGCAGCAGTACGCCCTTCCTTAGCTAGTGCGCTGGTGGACATGGCAGAAGTTAATTTATCTAGGGGGGAATCCTTACCCTTGCCTAATGGTTTGTTAACAGATGCAGAAGCGGATTTAGAAGAACCAATTTATCTAATCTTTTCTGCATCAACCCATGTCCAAATTGTACCGACTTTGATCGCCTCATGAAGCGTCGAGATTTGTTGCGTTATCTCAGTCAACAGGGTTGTCAATAACATCGCATTTGGCGGAACTCGATATCTGAGATAAATTATGAATGATGAATTATGAAAGAGATTTGATTTAGCGATTATGGGAAATTTAAAATCGACATTATTGCTAATCACGGGCTAAATATTTCTCGATAAGTTATCATTGATACGATTGGCAATTCTGATCAAGTGGTGCGTTACGGCGGCTTGTTAGTTTTGGTTTTTTGACCAAATTAGTAACCGCCTAACGCACCCTACACTCTGAATACCGCTTTAAGACAGAGCCTTAGAAAAAGAAACTCTGGAGTTCTTGACATGATCACCTTAGTATGCAGCGGCTTAAAAAGATTGTGTTCTGCACCAACAAGGACAAGATTAACTTACTCCAGTGCAGTCGAAGCCGATCACCCGAAGCCATCAAAACTATCCAGGGTGCAGGAGTTGAACCTGCCTAGCACGAATTATGAGTTCGTTGCCTCAACCGCTCGGCCAACCCTGGGTTATACTATTAACTCATTATAGATCGGTAATTACTCTGAACGTGAAAATTCAGCCCCACCAAGATGAAAAAATTTTCAATCAGCACCTCCTTGCAGTTAGGTCTCCTTTTGATGGTAGCCATGTTAGCCGCCGGCTTCGGTAGCGGTTGGGTAGCCTATCAATTGGGAATCGCCTCCCTGAAGGGAGTCAGTCAACCGGATATCAACCCCGCTAAAAAGTTTACCAACGATCGCACCAGTTATGGTCGCAATCAAACTTTTATCCCCGTTAAAGAAGAAGAAGTAATTAAAAGAGTGAGAGTTTATATGCAACAACAGAAAAACCAACCGCAATCAAAGGACGAAACCAAAGGATAGGCTTTAAAAAAGGCGAATTTTGCCTTTTCGCTATGGATAATCAGGATTTATTGACTCGTTTAATTTTAGTCTTTTTACTAATCGTCCTCAATGCTTTTTTCGTAGCGGCGGAATTTTCGCTTGTGTCTGTCCGTCGTACCCGCATCAGTCAGCTAGTGGCCGCGGGAGATGTGCCAGCGCAGACGGTCCAATCTCTACAAAGAAGTCTCGATCGCTTACTTTCCACTACCCAATTAGGCATCACCCTTTCTAGTTTAGCTTTAGGTTGGATCGGGGAGAGTACCATGACCGTTTTTGTGAGGAAATTACTAAGTTTTTTACCCTTTTCTTTAAACTGGCAAAATCTTCTCTCCCATGGTTTCTCTCTTTGTCTAGCTTTTTTAATTGTTGCCTATCTCCAGATAGTTTTTGGGGAACTTTATCCCAAATCCCTCGCTTTAATTTATGCCGAACCGATGGCGCGATTATTAGCAGCACCTATTGGCGTTATTTCCCAGATTTTTAAGCCTTTTATCGGTATTCTGAACCAATCAACTCGTTTTTTATTGGTTTTAACCCGTATCCCCGAAGTGGATCTACAGCGTTCTAATCGGGTAACTTGCGAGGAATTACAATTAATTATCAGCATGGAAGGGGAATTAACGGGATTAGAAGCAGCGGAAAGGAAAATTTTAAATAATGTCTTCCAGTTTGGCGAAATCACTGCTGCGGAAATCATGGTTCCCCATAACCGTTTAATAGCTATTCCCTCGACCGCAACTTTTCAGGAATTATTGCTCAACGTGGTTAACAGTGGCTATTCTTGCTATCCTGTGGCAGGAGATTCTGGTGATGATATCCGTGGTCTGATCGATTTTAAAGATTTAGCTTTACCCCTTGCCGAAGGTCAGTTAAATTTAACAACCCCGATTAAACCTTGGTTAAAACCTGTGCGTTTTTTCCCCGAAACTACCCCTTTAAATGAATTACTGACAGTGATGCAGGAATCATTCTTAAAGATGGTTATCATTGTGGATGAATTTGGCAGAACAGCCGGTTTATTAACCCTCAAAGATTTAATCGGCGAGATTCTAGGAACTTTTCCCCCTAGTGATCAATCAGGAACATTGGAATACCAACTCCTCGATGAATCAACTTTTCTCGTACAAGCACAAATGAATTTAGAGGACGTGAACAAAGCATTAAATTTAAGCTTACCCTTGGCCGATGAATACCAAACCCTAGCTGGTTTTATCCTCCATCATTGGCAAAAAATACCGAGGGTGGGAGAACAATTATATTACCAAAATTTAGAATTTACCATTATTTCTAAGGTCGGCCCTCGCTTGGAACAAATTAAGATTTATCGGCAACAACTATCCTCATGATATAAACAAGAAACAACTTTTCTCATTTATCCTTCTCCATCGTTAATCGAGTCAATAGCTGCCCACTCCTATCACCATGAAACACCTTTTGACACTCCTCCCCCTCAGCTTGGGATTAATTGCCCTCACCCCCGCAAATTTGCCCCTAGAACGTTTTGAAATCTCAGAATTAGGAACATCTACGGGATACGATGAACGACTGCTAACGGACAAAAAAACCCTACTACAAGCGATCGATCATAGTTTACGTTATCTGAATAGCTCGGCGGCGATCCGCGCCTATCAAAATTATCCTATTCCTGAAATAACTCGTCAGCGAGTGCAGCGTTCCTTAGTACGTTTTCGTCAATTAGTGCAGAATTCTCCCACTCCCGCAGCTCTACAAAAGGCAGTAAAAAAAGAATTTATTTGGTATCGTTCTTTGGGTAATGATAGCCAGGGAAATGTTAAATTTACTGGTTATTTTGAGCCAATTTATCAAGCAAGTCGGCAAAAAACCGCCGAGTATAAATATCCTCTCTATCGCCGACCTGCTAACTTTTCTCGCTGGTCTAAACCCCATCCAGCTAGGGTAGAATTAGAGGGAAAAGATGGTTTACTGGGGGAAAATAGCCGTCTAGCGGGATACGAATTAGTCTGGTTAAAAGATCGCTTAGAAGCTTATTTAGTTCATGTGCAAGGTTCGGC
>NZ_JASJFB010000381.1:0-2321 GCF_030065455.1 Microcystis sp. M53602_WE12
TAGACCTCGACCTAATATTATCTCAAGACCAAAAGTCTTTCTAGTTAAGGAATCTACCCGAATAAAAATTATTTTAATTGCCTCATATTTTTTCAGTGAAATTGAATTAGCAACGATAGATATACATTTCAGTTATCGAACTACTTAATTAGTACACAAGCTAAAAGCAAGCTGTGACTGGGTTATAATTTTTGAAGATGTCTATTATTCCCCCTGTAATTTTTCGGGCTGTGTATATGGTCACGATCCAATGACGACTAAGAGCAGATTGGGAAACCACCACCACAATTAAAAATCGTCCCGTCCGAATCGTTGAAAACCACTTAGAAAATAACAACGCCTTTTCATCGCGATCGCTAGAACGGATTAAATCTGGATCGGCTAAAGTCTGGGCTAATTGCTCCTCATCCAGTGCGATCGCCCTCTTCTTGTTAATTAAACTTTAAAACCGCGATCGTCTAAAATTGAGGTTTAATATAATCGTCCCAAACTTTAAGTAGATGGACAGCATCTTCATTTGAAATCCTTCCCAATTTAGCAAGCAGTAAGTTTTTTTTCCAAGCAATCAAGACGGGATAAACGTACAGTAGAGGGAACCCTCAAACCACTATTGGCCCAATCTTTTAATAATATGTCTGTTTGTGTTCGGGGCATTGCTGAGGTCACTGCCGTTACAATAACGTCATCTCCATCAACCCAAAGAATCAACACAGGTCTTTTTTTTGATGATGTACCATCAGTAAATAGAATTTTGGCAACCCAGAACTCACCTCCTTTAATAATCGTCATATAAACCTTCGTCTTCTGGGGCATAACTATTCAAAAAAGAAGAATGAAGGCGATCGCTAACTAAGGTTTTGGGCTGAATAGTAATCACCCACTTCCCTTTACCAATTCCTTGCACAATAGAACTGGGAAGATTGAGTTGCTCCCCTTCTTCAATTTCTACTTCAAAAGCTAATTTTAATAACTGATTTTTCATAAAGCAAAAGCACCTATAATATTGGAGATATTAGCACAGCGCGTAGAAGCATCAGCGATCGCCATCATCAAAAGTGAAAATGACTCGGCTTTGCAATAAAGCATAAGCTAACTGTTCCTCATCAGAAGCCCCAATCAGTCCTTCCTCTGAAGAGATTGTAACATCAATCCCTCACATTCTTAAACCTTTGGCGATCGCCTTAGAAACCCTTTCATCCAGTGCGATCACTATCTTCTTGTTAATTAAACTTTAAAACAGTGCGATCACCTACGCAAATCCGTCTTACGGTTGCTTGAACTATCAAAACAGATTAGAAAGGCGGTAACTGAAAATGACCAGCGACAATCCCCGGAACGGTAATATCCTCATCTAATTCTTCCCACCGTAGAGCATAGCCGTTGACTTCAACCTTAACCGCCGCCAATTGCTCATTCGTTGCTTGTTTCAAAATGCGGAAGCGATCACTAGGAAAACCGATAATACGTCCATCACTGAGTTCAACGTATATCATGCGTTCTTCTGCCCAGGCTCGAATGGCGGCAGGCTCAACAGTCATTATAGGATTAATGTTTGTGGAAATCACGATAAGCACTCCTTAAAAGGTCTTGATTTTTATAAACTAGCCTCTCTACTTCCCGTAGCTCATGGGAAGGAATACCACGATTGGAAGCTAAAATGATTATCGGTTCAAGCCAAAATTTACATTCACCATCAGGAGAACGTACATGAATATGTAGCGGTTCGGAACCTTCATCGGAATAGAAGTGAAACCGAAAATGTCCAATTCTAATGACCGTTGGCATTCAGTGAAATTCGTAATCATTGAGAGTTGCTGGTTCTTTATTATAGTCGGAAATTGTAGCGATCATTGTCGCACGCCAATCAGACCGATAAGGACTTTCAGAGCGCTCGCCAATCGCGTAGGGTGCAATTAACGCACCTTTTTATTTTTATTGGCTTATTATATGCGTTCTTTATCGAAAGCCTCAATTAATAGGCTCTTCTGGTTTCTGTGTGGAAACGAGGTCTATACTGATAGTTTATTTAACCAAATAGTCCTAAAAGTCTTTCCCAGTAAACATTTCACGATTTCATAAGCAAAAATTATCACACAAAGTCGAGAAGAGCCATTAATATCTATTCAGGAGACATTATAACATCAATCTCTCGCATCCTTAAACCTTTGTTGATCGCCTTAGAAATACGGCTCTTCGGTTTGTGTTATGCAATGGACGGGGGTTATAAGGGATGGAACCCTTATAGAGAAAGGCATTTAGCGATTTTTGTCAATTGTTTTTTATCTAGAGCGAACTAATCAATTAAGTCTCTTGCCAGATAA
>NZ_JASJFB010000113.1:0-2387 GCF_030065455.1 Microcystis sp. M53602_WE12
GCACCCTAAAGTGTCACATTGAAAATTTTATCTAAATCGTCAAAACGATTGCCGGCTCTGAATTACAGGCTAATTTGTTTGCCCAGCAGATGCACAATTAGCCCTAAAAATCTGATAGCTCTGATACCAAATTATTGAGATAAACTCTCATTAAGCTGGCGATCGCTGACTAGAGTGTGACACTTCATAATTCTTAGTAATCGCTAAAAGTCTTACTATACAAGGGCTAGAGCAACTTTTGATTTCAACGACTAGGGTGCGGAATGTGGGTTAAAAAACTACACCTATGAGATCGTACCGCAGCCACATCTAAAAGAGGTGGTTCTCTCAACATCATGGGGAAGAATGTATAGCAGAATACAAAATATCAGATTTACTGATCACCATAAGCAGGGGAGATATCCCCGATAGACATTTGGCTCGTTTGAGATCAGACACAATTAAATGAGATTAGAAATTATGTTTACCACTAAACCGATGACTACTGCTACTAAGATAAAAGAGAGGATGGAATGAAAGAGTGTCATGCGTCGCATCGCAACGCTTTCAACGGATACGTCCGATGTCTGGTAACACATAGCGATAGTAAAAGAGTAATACATAAAATCCCAATAATCCACAAGTTCTTGATTGGGAAAGTCTAAACCTTTGCGGTAAGCGGATGAATCTTCTGCGGATAGTTCATCGTACTAGAGTCTGGCATAATACAGAGCAAAAAAAGTATGTACCAGAGTCCAAGACAAAAAGATCGCTAATAGGGACAGTCCCATGTGCAAATTCGTCAACAAGGGAGTCCATTTCTTGGAGTTGTTGAGTAATAAAGAAAGAGCAATTAACCCCATACCAGAAAATAGCAGCACAGCAAATAAAGTGCTAATACCCTTGGGTTCTTGCTGTTGAGACAGACGAAAGGTATCTTCCGCAGTCGCTTTGGACATTTGCACTGCTAAAACACTCAAATAACTTAGTATCGCTAGATCGTAAGCCAAGAGAAACCGCAATTCCTGGTAAAATTCTCCCGTGATTAAATAAACGAAAATTGCCACTGTCAGCGTGAAGAGAAACCGGTTGATGGGAGAAGTCAGCCGAAAAATCATTTTGGGCTTGGCGGTCATTTTTAAGAGCCTTGATTTTCACAGATCTAGTTTAGTTGAAACGGTATGGTTTTCTCAGGATAGCCTAGCAGTCAATTCTCAGGCGAGAGCAGTAAACTGGCCCCTCTTTTCCCTTCGGGTAAAAATTCTCGATCGAATTGGCAATTTAGTCCCAGACAAGGCCTAATCAGTTGCACTCCTCGTACCTGAAATAGAGATTGCGAGCCTGTATTTTGGAACTTTTAAAGGTATTTGCGATATTTTTTCAATCGAGCTTCTGCCGGTGCTGGTAGCGCAATCTATGGTTGCCGGACTGTGGACGTACCACCGCCTCAGCCAAGCTGAACCGATCGCTGCCACCGGCTGTAAGGCGGCGAGGCAGTCTTCTAGTTTCTCGATTGATTCAGCCTGCTCTTGACACTGGCGCTGCCAAGAATTGACGGGTAAGGCTTCCAGCTGCCGATAAACTAAAGTTTGGCTCGGTATCTCGTTTAGAGGATTTTTATCATCTTTACTTTCTCCTGTCTGGGGACTGATCACTGTTTGGGTCTGTTCCACCTTTGCATCGGCCAGATTTTCCCTCACCAGCAATTTCTCTTCCGGGGGACGAGGAACTTGTTTTTCCGCCTTGAATTCAGCTTTCTGGGGGACTTCTGCCCCTGGGTTCGCCGAAGCTGCGGCCTTGCCGATCGCGGTTGCCAGTTCTTGCTCTAATTGTGCGGGAGACATTTTCCCTTCAGCAAAGGTGACAATGATTGAGTTAGCCTAGGGGTTGATGCGGACGCTGGTAACGCTTTCTAGAGCAGCGATCGCTCCCTGGAGAATATTTTGTCCTGTTAGGTTTTGGCGCAGGGAAGGGACACGCCAGCGGATTCGCCCAGGAAGTGAGCTAACCACTTGATAGGAGATTGGGGGGGTAGCATTTGTGGAAAATTCAGACGTGCCACCAAATAGCATAATAATTTAGCCAATAAGCATTGACAATAGGAACTTTATCATCTTTTACAGTAGATTTATTGCAGCAGTTCTCATTTTGAAAAAAATCAGATAAAATTCTCTTATTTAAATAGAGAACTTGTGTAGAAGCATTATTTTTTGACAGATAATTATCATCCAACGCTGGAGATAGACAGGTTTTAAGAACTCTGTCCATGAAAAATCGATTTCAACTCATAAATTCAGATAAAATTCGGTTCTTCGTTACTTGGTATGGTTCGATAGGGGGGCATAAATCGACTAAATCCTTATCTGGCAAGAGACTTAATTGATTAGTTCGCTCTAGAGCAAAAACAA
>NZ_JASJFB010000581.1:0-1197 GCF_030065455.1 Microcystis sp. M53602_WE12
AAATTCTCTCTAGCATTTTCTGGCTCTCGGGGTTTAGGTCTCTAATCAATCTCATTGTATTTTCCTGCTGCTTCGTTTTTTTATGTATTATACTTCTTAATTTTTTATTTGGGTAATTAATTTTGCATGACTACTTATTTAAGGACACAAGTAAGCTAAAACACGCGTAATTAGTCAGCGCAATAAAAAGTTTTAATTGAGAAGGGACAGAACCCTGACAGGGGCTGTATTATAGAGGGCATGGAAATTAACGACCGACTAGAACGCCGGAACTATTCCATCAAATTAGTTACCTCCAGAGAAGCAACTTGAGCCACTTGGCATACTTTTGTCTTTTTGTCAAATTTTGTGTTAAGAAAGATGTGACACCGAATCCGTTTTTAATAGTGTGATTAACTCCCAAGTTATGGATTGTTTTTCCCTGCTCCCCGCTCCCTGCTCCCCACTCCCCACTCTCCTATACCTTTTAAATAGGATTTAGTATGACTAATGGATAGGCCTGCTACGAATAAGGAAAAATGATATTGGTATTGATATTTTGAGCTTATGCTGTCCCATCTGCTTTTTACTTGCGACTTGGTGTGAGATGATCTAGAAATGTGTATTTCATGACAAGGATAAAGAAAAGTAATGGCAGAAATTCAGTTTTCCAAGGGGTTAAAAGAACCTGTTGTTCCCGATATCCGCTTAAGTCGCACTAAAACGGGGGAGAAAGGATCGGCAAAATTTTATTTTGAGCAACCGACTATCCTCGGAGATCAACAAACCGAGGAAATCACGGGGATGTATCTCATTGATGAGGAGGGGGAAATAGTCACCAGGGAAGTAAAAGGCAAATTTATCAACGGTAAACCCACGGCGATCGAAGCTACGGTTATTTTCAATTCTCCCGCAGAGTGGGATCGTTTTATGCGTTTTATGGAGCGTTACGGTAGCGAAAACGGTCTAGAATTTACTAAATCTTCCTGATTTGGCCCTTAGCTTTCGGCAATTTGTCAAAAAACCCGCATTCGGGATCGATGCGGGTAGAGGTGAAAAATCAGAGGAAAAACCTATTTAGGGTCTGCTGAATAAATCTAAAAACCTTGTTGGATAAGACTTTTGGACTTTTTTCCCCTCAAAAAGTGCCAGCCATTGCGGGGATCGGGGGAAAATTCAGGTACTTTTTCCCTGAAAATTAGGTAGTTGACCACCTCA
>NZ_JASJFB010000691.1:0-6486 GCF_030065455.1 Microcystis sp. M53602_WE12
AACCCTTATATAGAAAGGCATTTGGCGATTTTTGTCAATTATTTTTGATCTAGAGCGAACTAATCAATTAAGTCTCTTGCCAGATAAGGATTTAGTCGATTTATGCCCCCCTATCGAACCATACTAAGTAACGAAGAACCATCACTTCCCAGTAGGAAAATGCCTAATATTAAGTCCTCAAGAACAACGAGATAGCTCTTTTAGGTTCTGTGTGATAAGTTTAACTTACATAGGATCGATCAATTTTTGTGTACTTTGTGTCTTTGTGGTTCATTCCACCCCCTCGCTATGAAGAATGTATCTTAGAATACATTTTACCTACCAAACCCAAGAGAACCACAAGATAAAGAAGTACGGTGAATACAGCATCCATCGCCTAGTTCTAGAGGCTTGGGATTCAATGAAATAATCAAATAATTTCTTATTTTTCTGAAAAATTATGTACACAGACGAATTAATTCAAACAATTTTTGGTGAAGATGCCTTAACGTATATCAAAAATAAAAATAGAGGAGGAACCAACAATAATAAAGGAAAAGAATACGAGGATTTTTTTGCCATATACAAATTGAGCGAAATAGCTAAACAGATAGTTGAAGAAGGCATTGATGCTAAATTTTTTAGTCAACTCAAAACTTTTGTAGATGATTTAGTAATTGATTTTCCAAAATTACGAATACATTATCAATTAAAAAACAAAGAAAAAGGTATTTCTTGGGGAAATTCCGATACATTAAAATCTATCGCTTATGATTTTTACTCGCAGTACAGAATTAATGAAACAATAAAGTTAGAAGAAACTCAATTATGTTTAGTTACCAACAACAAAACACAACAAATTCATCTTAGTAAAACCATTCCTAGCGAAATAAAAAACTACACTTCTGTATTTTATTTTTATTATTCAAAAAACATAAATGAAATAATAGAAGCAATGCCTGATTTTAAGGAATCGATAAGTTATCTATCTGCTTTTGACAAGCCTGAGCCAGACAAAATCGAATGTGTTGCGACCGTTTTATTGGGAGCTTGGTATTCAATAGATACGTCAGAAGTTTCGGTGAGCGAGCTTTTACACAAAGCCCAAACTACCCAGCCATCATACATCCGATTGTTTAGTTCGGATATTGAGCTAGATCCAGGAATGCGAAGTATTTTGGATCGGATTCCCAGATTCCAGTATAATGTCTCTAAGGGATTTTTGCATTGGGATTATGCTGATGGTTTAGATACGGGAACCATATATCATGATATAGAAAGTTCAAATTTCAAAAAAATTCAAGATTTAATCAAGCAATTTCAGCCCACCTCTTTTGAAGACTTGGAGAAGTTTTTAATATGACCAGACAAACATCTAATTTTGTTAACAATGATCGCACAATCCTTACCTACCTTGAAATTTTAGCAAATAAAAGTATTGAACCTGAAAGGTATCGTGAAGTAATGGAACAACTCGGTAATAAGCTCGGGCAAATAATTTTAAATAGAGTTATCGATAGCTCACCCCATAGCCTATATTTAGCCTCTACCGTTGAAGATGCTGATTTTTTAGCAAAAGGCATTATCCTACAGTTAGAGAACCATTTTTCTAACATAGGATATGCTTGTTTTTGGAACAAAAGATTTTCTCCTTTTGGAATTAGCGACTTAAAAGTAGCTCCAATTCTAAAAAAATATCAGGAACCCAGCCCCAGCAATATCGATTATTTGATTATTGTTAAGTCTATTATTTCTGGAGCTTGCGTAGTCAAAACAAACCTTGTCAATTTAATTCAAAAAATTAATCCAAATAAAATTTTAATCGTAGCTCCAGTAATGTATATTAATGCAGAAGAAAAATTAAAAATTGAATTTGAACCAAAAATATCTAATAAATTTGAATTCATATATTTTGCAAAAGATGATCAGCGAACGTCAGACGGTGAGGTGATACCTGGCATTGGCGGCTCTGTGTACGAAAGGCTTGGTTTTCAAGGACAAGATGACAAGAACACTTATATCCCAGAACTGGTTCGCTCTCGACGAGCTAGATTAGTCAGCGCTTAGAATTTTTTATAAGGTTTACTACCCTAACCCCGATTAGCTCTGAAACATTTCTCAAGGGTAAAATGCCCAAAAATACGCAATTTTTTCGGTTTTGAGTTTTGAGTATGATTAGTGATTAAGTTGCAATCGCCAAAAGCTGATTAAGAAGCTTATCTCTTATCGGAATAGGTATAAATCCCCATAGGGCGGCCCACTGATTGCGATCGAGTACCTCTAGGATGTTCCCAAATTCCGTTAGGAGTGAGTCCTCACTAGCGGCCTCTAGGTAAACCGTAGCATCATTAATTAGGTCTGTGTCGGTCTGGGTAAGGGTTTCAGCTTGGCCACAATTGCTATTAGGGTTACTTATAGTAAATGTGGCCAAAATTTCATCAAGGAATGCCCGGCACCGGTTAATCGTAGTCCGTGCCATGCCGGTTACAGTAGCGATCGCACGTTCGGTTACTTTTTCCCCGGTTTCCCACAACCGATTAGCAGCCTCACCTATTAGCCGGTTAGTCCGTTCTTTGACACTTTCAGCATCCGGGGTGATTTCATGGGCCTTGACCTGCTTAATCTGGTTAGGGGGGATAAGGCCGCTAAAATCATAATCGGTAAGCAGTACAACCTCGAAAATTCGATCTGGGTAAAGATTAGCCCTTAACCTTCCTATCTCTTGCTTGATGATGGATAGAATGCGATGACGGGTATAGCGATCGAAGTCCTCACCATAGGGGTTTAAACCCGTGCTAACAGCGTAGTCATGCCTTAGTGACTCAAGGTTAGGGCATGGTAAACCGTCGATGATCAGACGGGTAACACCCGCGATTAAGTTAGTTCCCTGCGAATTGACAAAATGCTTAAGACTTGTCTGGTCATCTTCATCCTTGCAGTGAGACTGGAATCGGATGACAGCCGTGTTATTGGGGTCGGTTTCCCGATAATGGTCAAGGATGACTTTAGATCGTCGCTTTTGACCTTCCCCCCGATTAATACCCATTCGGCCTAAGTCGATCACTTGGATAAAATTGATATTTTCTGGAATATCCCCCCCAGTGGTAATCAGATCAATTGTTAAGCCGGTTCGGGCCTCAAGATTTTCGAGCGATTCCGTGGCACTCAAGAAAATGATTTTAGCGGCCTCATTTATAATCGCTAAGAATCGAGAATCAACAAAAGAAACCGATAAAATACCATGATTAAGCGATAAATAGCCTCTACCTTGCAAAGAATCAATTAATTCAGGTAGCCACTGCTTTAATGTCTCATTTTCGGCTTTTTCCGCTAAATTGCTATCCTTTTCAGCGAATGCCCGGCGGACCGATGCCGGCATATCTGCTATTGATTCCCCCATCTCAGAGATTGGATCAAGAAAGCTTAAATCAGGGGTTAATGCTGATTTTAGGCGATTTAAATCTATATCATTGGGAATTAAGCCTAAAAGCTTCTCTCTTAAGGTTTTCCCATCGAAACCATAGCGATTAGACTGCTTTTCTGCTATTAGCTTCTTAATGGCAATCAGTAAAGGCTTAAGAGATAGGAAAAGATCACTATCCTTTTCCGCTAAGGATGCGATCGAGGCTGTAATATCTTTCACTGATACCTTAACTATTTTGGTAGTGTTAGCGCTTAGTTCACTTTCCTCGAAAATTAGGGTCGTATTCCCATAGTCGAAACCATTTTCGGGGTCATACGACTTAGGATTAGGCAAGCTTGCCGGGTGAGCTATTAATCGCTTAGATTGTAGTGCAATCGCACGCTTTTGTAGATAATCATAATCCCCCTTGCCAGACCGACATAACTCAAGGAACTGGCAACCCTGACAGATAGTAGCTGATTCTATTCCGTGGCTTATATTTTGATTGGCTAAGGCCGCATGGGTAAAGGGTCTAGCACAATTAGCCCGTAAATCTTTCTCTTGGAATCTATCAAGTGAGTCTTTCCTTTTTCGTGTCCGTATTTCCCCCAATTCGTTACGGTATAAACCGGCGTGACGACCCTCTAATATTGGCCAATCTTTTAACGTTGGGGTTGAGACATTTCGAGGGTCATTGTTGACATAAATAATGTCTGTAACTCCCATCATCTCAGGGGTTGCCTTGCCAGCATCATAAGATTTACCGCTTCCAGTGGGAGACGTATCTAAGATATATTTACCCGATGCCCATTCATTTAATCGATTAGAGCGGTCATAGATTTTTGCCTCTCGATTATTTGGTAAGGGTGAGGGTAAGGGTTTTCTATTTTTTTTCCGATCTCTCGCTACTAATCTTTTAACCTTTTCCCAGAATGGTAAAGGATCGCTTTTTCCCATTTCAAGGAATTGGCTAGGCGTGATAAATTCGATTGATTCCAGATTCCCTATCTCATCAATATCATCATCATCTTTGGTTTTTTGCCCCCAAAATGCGACTAATACCGACTTCCCTAGAGATTCCAAAAATTTAATCTCTTTAGACCATCTCAGCATCACTTGAGGGTTATTTATGTCACCGGCATCCGGGCATAAAATTAATTGTCGATAGGGTCCGATCGCATTCTTAATCTGATTAGCAGCACCTGAGAAATACCCACCGGCTGCACCTATGGCATTAAGCCCATGCTTATGGGCAGCGACAAAAGGTTTAAGTATCCCCTCACTTAACCAGACTTGACCGTTATCCTTGCCATTGGGGATATGGGTGATCGGTAGTTCACCATCGGGTAGGTGACTGGAAGTTAAACCCTTAGCCCATCTGTATTTTGAATCGGTAACATTCTCTAACCTTATCTGGTATCCGATCGCCCGGCCCTCGCTATCAAAGGCAAGGCAAGCGATACCGACCCCGCCAGCCGCTATCTTCCCATTATTCACGCCGGGTAAATTGGGGGGAATGCCGGGGGGAACATCATCATTAGGGTAAATGCTGAAAAATAAACCCGTCTCTATCTGACTCTCAGACAGCCCTCGATCGAGTAACGCTTGTCGATGCCGGCGTGACAGCCCTAGCGATTGGGATAACTTTCTTAGAGCCTTGTCTCTATCTGGAATACTCAGGGCATTCTTAGCGTGTTCTTTTTGCCGTTCTAATCGGTCGATCTCTCGCTGTAATTTTTTCTCTAACCAGACCGTGCGATCGAATGCTTCGCTTTTTCTGGGAACAAATTTTCCCCACACCCCATTACTGGAATCCCCCAGAAAATGCCAATCAGGATGATTGGGGTCAAAGCCGATGTGAGAATGACATAGAACCAATTCCCCATCGGTAGAGTAGCGACAATCGCTGTCAGCTTCGCCACAGATTGGGCATGAGTTAGAGCCTTTAAAAGGGTGTAGCTTACTTCTACTCATGGCCTACACCCCCAAAAAAATCAAAATCAAAATTTATCTGGGATTGAAGCTGATCAAGCTTCTCACAGATAGCTTTTAGCTGTTTAGCATCGCATTTAATGATTTTTGCCGCTATTCGATAAGCTTCTCGCTTTTCCTGCCTATTTTGGCAGTATTCAGAGATATGGGTCGCTGTTAGGGCGATTAGTTCTAACGTCCCAAAAGACCGCGAAGCTTCTTTGAGAACATTCTCTAGTATCCGGAGGTGATTCATCCCACACCCCCTAAAAAACTGATTTTTTGTGCCGTGGCTAACCCTACCCGTGCCGCAAAATTCGCGTCATTCTGGCAATTTAAGCCAAAATTAGCCTTTATTCTACTTAGTAAGGCTTCTATTGGGCTGGTAATGCTTTTATCGTGGTATCCCGTGGCATTCAGGGGAATGCTTGACTTTTGTGGTGATTTTCTGGTATTATTCATTGTATTGGAAAATATTTTGTACCGCTCCCTAGCCTGCGAAGCTTCGGGAGTGGTTGTTTTTATGCGACTTCTAACTTGTCCAAGCATTCTCGGATCATCTCACGCATGACCGTGGCTGCCGTTTCGTTCCTTTTTTCGGCGATCACAAAAATCTGATTTTTCATGCTAGGGGACACTTTGGCCACAAGGGAAACATTTTTTTCCTTTTTTCTCATCTTCTCATCCTGAATTTCTGCCTATCCATAGGGTATCATAAAGCGATTAATTTTGACAATGAACCTATAGCGTACTATCGGAAAACTAAGGAAACATCATCATAGCAAGGATAGTTCGTGATTAACTTACAAAAAACTTACAAAAAACTTACAACTGATAACCGATAACTGACAGTTCAAAACCGCAATTGTTTCGGTTTTAACTGATAGCTAATAACTGATAACCGATAATAGGAACTAATCGCTAAATTCTCGATCAAATAATTCCCTTAGCACTTGATTCGCTCGATCCTGAAATCTTTTAGCCTTTTCCTCGTTAAGTACCTAGGCAAAATTAATTACATACTCGCCTCCAAAATTGTCCAGCACTTTTTTAACGTAAGCGAGGAGGCTCTTTCGGTCTTTATAGGCGCTAAATTCAATCCATTCATATTTTAAAAATCTCCATAATATTTC
>NZ_JASJFB010000618.1:0-27996 GCF_030065455.1 Microcystis sp. M53602_WE12
TCCCAAAGGGATTGGTTATGTCAGTGGAGATACCGAAAAACAGCTATCTGTAAGCGATACCAATGGTCAACGATTGGGACAGATAGCTGTTAGCAAGATTCAGTTAATTCGTCGTTCTAACGGTTTAATTGTTTCTCGCTAACTTATATAAAGCCGCCCTCCGCTATCGCTAAAGGGCGGGGTTTCAGACCCAGTTTTTCGATGACCAGACTAAGTATTGATCGCCAGAAAAAAAAGAATAAACAAGGCCAAACAAAAGCTGATAGTCCCCCGCTTAACATCAAAGAGAAACTTGCCCTCAAAAAAGAAGAAAGGCAAAAGAAACAAAAGTTAACGGGGTTGGTTATTTTTGCTATTTGTGTAGCAATTTTGCTCGGATTACCCCTCAGCTTATTATTTGATGCCACGATAGGAGCTGCAGTAAGTTTAGCCTTAATTTTAGTAGTTTTCTCCTTTAGCTATCCTCGCATGGCTCTTTGGGCATTTATTATCTATGTCCCCTTCACTGGCACTATCGTGTATTGGTTGGGAGGTAGTTCAATCCTCCAGCTTAGTAAAGATATCTTTTATCTACCCGCTTTAATCGCCTTAGTTTTAGAATGTCGAAAAAAGCAATTACCGATTATTGTCCCCAAACAATTAGGTACAACCCTATTATTAATCTTTGTTTTCTGTGTAGTTTGTCTATTAGCCGTCAATTTGCAGAGACAATTTCTGCCTACTTGTGATTCCGTGGCTGGGATGAGTATCTTTAGGGATGGTCGTTTGGGCGGGATTCCCTGTCGGGAAAGTGAGACTTTTCTGCAAGGAATATTAGGATTTAAAGTTTTGCTGGGTTATGTCCCCTTGATCTTCTGCACTTATTACTTAATCAAAGACAAACCGACCCTATTATTTTTTAGTCGTCTTTTAGTGACTTTAGCGATTATTTGTTGTGTCCTAGGACTAATGCAATACTGGATGCTGAAAACCGGTCGTTGTGTAGGAACTAGAGGCTTTGTAGCTGATGCACTATTCAAAGCCCACTTAGATGCAAGGTGTTTGGTTGGTGGGGCATTAGTGTATAGTCCGGAAGTGAATATGATCCGCCTACCAGGTACCTTTGTTTCTCCCTGGCACTGGGCTTGGTTTTTGGTCTCTAGTGCCGTAGTTTGTTATGCCAGTGCCTTTAGTGAAATTTCCCAAAAATGGCGACTAGCAGCCCTAGTGGGTTTAACCCTAGTTTTTATTAATGCATTGATATCTGGGCAAAGACTAGCTTTCTTTGGTGTACTGATAATTATTCTTCTGATCCCGATTCTTACGGGACAAATCGCTAACTTAAAACGATTTTTGCCGATCATTTTTGCCGCCACTTTACTTCTAGCTATCGGTTTTTCTTTCCTTGACCCGGATTTTGTCCAACAACGCTACGATAGTGCCATCAACCGTTGGCAACAGGCTCCCCCCACCCTTTTTATTCAAGAACAGTTGGATTTTGCTATTCGTAATCAGGGCGGTATTTTAGGTCGTGGACTTGGTGTGGCCACAGCTTCTGCTAGGGTTTTCGGTAATATTTCCTTTGTGGAAACCTATCACACTAAAGTTTTATTCGAGTTGGGATACATTGGTTTTGCCTTGTACATGATATTCATGACCCATCTAGTTTATCTGGCCTTCCGCACCTATCGTTCCCTCAAAGATCCCACTCTGCGGGGTTTTGCCGGTAGTTATTGGGTTTTGCTGCTCTTTGTTGCCTATCTTCCCTATTGGTATGCCCTCGATACGGATCCTGTGGGCGTTTATTACTGGATATTTGCGGGCGTAATTTTTAGATTACCCGTGATCGAAAAACAGGAAAAAGAAGCCAAAATTCTGGCGGGGGAAACCGCCACAAAATCCTCCAAAAAGGGCTTAAAATTTAAACGCAAAGGTGTTTCTTTAGCTTGAAATATAGGTGTTGGGTTTTAGGGTGTTGGGGTTTTAGGGTTTTAGTGGAAATTCCCCCATTCCCCCATTTCCCCACTCCCCCACTTCCCCACTCCCCCACTCCCCCATTCCCTGCTATGAATTTTCCCTCGATTTCTGTCATCATACCCACCTATCGACGCGAAGAGCCTCTTAAAGATACTCTCGATGACCTGCTCAAACAAGATTATCCCGATTTTGAGGTGTTAGTTATCGACCAAACCGCTACCCACAGCCCCGCCATACAATCCTATCTGGAAAATCTGGCTAATCAGCACAAAATTAGCTGGTATCGGCTAGATTGGGCGAGTTTACCCGGTGCCAGAAATTATGGAGTCCGTCGCGCCCAAGGCGATATCGTTCTTTTTATCGATGATGATGTGCGGCTACCGGATAATTATCTCAAAGCACATAGTGAGAATTTTGTCAAGAACCCTGAGATAGGTGTAGTGGCCGGTCGGGTATTTGATCGCATGAAATTGGGTGACTCCCAAAAAATGGTGACAGATACCGGCAAACCCTACGAAATCGACTTTTTACCCCCCCAAGCGATGGATCCGGGCATTGCTTGGTATTACATCGATCTTGTCCACACCACTAAACCCCAGCAGGTAATCTCAGCCCGGGGCTGTAATATGTCTTTCCGTAAGGATATATTTACGAAATACGGCATTTGGTTCGATGAACGCTTTCGTGGCAGTGCCGTGCGCGAGGAATCGGATTTTTGCTTAAGGTTACGCCGGACTCCCTATCATGTCTGGTACGATCCCACCGCTTATCTGGTTCATTTAGGCGAAGAAACCGGCGGCTGTCATGATATTAGCACTCGTTCTTTGAGTTATCAGACGACTTTTTATCATAATCACTTTCTGATGGCCCTGAAAAATCTCACTCCCGCTCAACAATTGCGACTCTATGCTAAATTATTTGATTGTCACGTTCTTGGCAATCCTCCCTGTAATAAAGGTGGTTCCCCGATTAAAATACTCTCTAGGGGAATTTTTTATAGTTTAGGTTTTCTTGATGCTCTGAAAACTCAAGTAAAGTCCCTCTGGAATGATGGCCAAATTTATACAAAACTAGATAATCTATGAGAATTTTAGTCGCTAGTCATACCTATATAGTTGATCTCAACTGTGAGAAACTGCGCGCCCTGACAAGATTAAATCCCAATATTGAAGTTACTATTGTTGTTCCCCAACGTTGGCAACCGGGAGGAGTCCAAAATAAAATCATTGAAAGTCAACCGAAAATAGCCGACAATTTCCGAGTCATTCCTATCTCTAATTTTAGCCAGAATAACCAAGCTTTATTAACTTTTGGTGCTGATATAATTCCTTTATTGCAGAAATTTAGACCCGATATTATTCAAGTGGAACAGGGTTCTAAATCTCTCGCTTATGCTCAATTTATTACTCTGAATCGTCTCTTAAATCTCCAGGCTAAAAATGTATTTTTTACTTGGTGGAATCTTCCCTATACTCCTAAATTTCCCATCTCTTGGTTAGAAGCTTATAACCTGAAAAATACCGATGGTTTAATCGCCGGTAATCAGGACGGAGTAGATGTTTTAAAAGAACGGGGTTACAGGGGTAAATACACAGTTTTACCGCAATTAGGAGTGGATGAAGTCCTTTTTTCCCCTGACAAGCAACCCGATTTAGCCCGATCTTTAGGCATTGAAAGCGATGAATTTGTGATTGGTTTTGTCGGTCGTTTTGTGGAAGAGAAAGGCATTATAACGCTGATTAAAGCTGTAGCTAAATTAACAGGTAAGTGGAAATTATTACTGTTAGGTCGGGGAATCCTGAAAGATAAAATAGTCAGCGAAGCTACAGCCGCAGGAATAAGCGATCGCTTGATGATAGTGGAAAGTGTTCCCCACGATCAAGTAGTTAATTATATTAACCTGATGAACACTTTAGTTTTGCCTTCAGAAATCACCTATCAGGTCAAAACCTTAACTGCCGTCGGTTGGAAAGAACAATTCGGTCATGTCTTAATTGAAGCTATGGCCTGTCAGGTTCCTGTTATTGGTTCTGATTCGGGAGAAATCCCCTTTGTTATTGCTGATACGGGTTTAATTTTTCCCGAAAAAGATGGGGAGGCACTGGCTAAATCTATACAAACTCTCTTAGATAATCCCAGCTTCGCTCAAGAATTAGGCCAGAGGGGTTATCAGAGGGTAATGACCAATTATACTAATAAAGCCCTCGCTCAAAAACAATTGGATTTCTATCAACAATTACTCCCTCGATGATGGGAAGTGGGGTGTGGGGTGTGGGGTGTGGGGTGTGGGGTGTGGGGTGTGGGGTGTGGGGAGAAGGGAGAAGGGAGAGGGGAGATGGGGTGTGGGGAGAAAAAAGCTGATAACTGATCACTGATAACTGATCACTGATAACTGATAACTGGTTATGAACCATTCTTGACACCCCCTAGTCTAAAGGGACAAGTAGCTAGGGGTGAGGGGAATGATCGAGGTGATAACCGATAAGCAAACAAGTGTGAGCGATCGAGAGTTAATCTTAAAATGTCAAAGGGGTGATCGGGGTGCTTTTCGTCACCTTTACCGTCTTTATCAACCAAAAATCCGCTCTACTCTCTATCAACTCTGTGGAAGGGAATTCCTAGAGGATTTTGTCCAAGAGGTATTTTTAAGACTGTGGCGCGGGTTGCCGAAATTGCGTTCACCTGAATACTTTTCCACTTGGGTTTATCGGATCACTTGGAATGTGGCGATCGATGGTCGGCGACAATTAGCCAAAAGACAAATGAGGATGGCCAAAAGCACTGATGAGGAAAACTCCCTTGATAGCGAATCCCGTCCCCAAGATAGTCCCGATTTGATGCAATTGCATTATGAGGATGTGGTCCGACAAGGGTTAGAAATTCTCAGTTTAGAACATCGCGCTGTCCTTGTCCTTCACGATCTAGAGGACTTACCCCAAAAGGAAATCGCTCAAATCTTAGAAATTCCCCTCGGTACGGTGAAATCACGTCTTTATTATGCGCGTAAAACCATGGGTCAATTTTTGCAAAAACAAGGAGTTATCTAATGTCCCCAGAAGATGACAAAGTGGTTAATTTTCTGCGTCGCTATCGTCCATCGCTGCCACCTCGACCGATAGATGAAGAAGAACAGTTAATGCAAATGATTAGGGGAGAAAGGCCGGTAACTCGCCCAAAATCCCTGCCTTTATTGGGGTGGATAACTGGTATTACTGCCTTATCGGTGCTGATTGTTGGTTCCTATCGTTGGTTTCATCCTTATCCACAACTGGGCCAAATTTCCGACGAGCAGTTGGAAGCTTTTTTAGTGGAGAGTTGGAACCATAGCATCGCTCCACCGATTGCTGCTCCTAGCGTTTATAGTTCCCCTTGGATG
This sequence comes from Microcystis sp. M53602_WE12, assembly GCF_030065455.1. NCBI lineage: Bacteria > Bacillati > Cyanobacteriota > Cyanophyceae > Chroococcales > Microcystaceae > Microcystis > Microcystis sp. M53602_WE12. The sequence continues at coordinate 5,333 of NZ_JASJFB010000618.1, forward strand.
ACCTTAAACGAGCCTCAACTCACCTATTCTACCTATAATCCTTAATTTCTTTGTCAAGGTCAATTATGTACTTTTCTACTGTCTCGATTCTCGGCACAACCATGGTTTTAACTCTGGCCGCTAACTTGGCCCCAAGTGCCACTGTGCTATCCTATCCCCAAGATCGTCTATTTATCGCTCAAACTAGCTCTCCCCAGCGTCCTGAGAGTCGTCGAATGAATAATTCTCGAGAAAGACTAATCGAACAATTAAACCTTACCGATGACCAAAAGTCGAAAATTGCCGCTATTCGTCAGAAATATCAGGAAAAAACCAAACAGTTGCGAGAAACCATTAGAAACAACGAACAAGAATTAAATAGTTTATTATCGAATAATGCCTCCGATCGAGATATCCGTGCTAAACATCAGCAAATCTCTCGCAATCGCCAAGAAATCAGTAACCTGCAATTTGAGAGTTTTTTGGAAATTCGTCAAGTGTTGACTCCCGCTCAAAGAACGGAATTTTCCCAATTAATGCAGGAACGTTGCCCTAATTCCCGCAATTGTGGGCGACAATAATTCCCATCAGTGCCGATTAAGATCGAATTTGATTCCGATACATTAGAAAAACGCCAAGGATGGGTTACTACCCCATCCTCAACTTATCATTTACTGATCAATTATCGTTTCCAAGTGACTTTTGGTAGGATATGATTCATATCTACCCGGTCTCTGTACTTGGTGGCGAAGTTCAAGAGGGAATCGAGGAGAGAATCGGAGAGATAGTGAGGTTGTAGGCCTAGATCGAGTAATTTTGTGTTTTTAGCGTTAAAATAATGTTCCTCTAACTCGATGCGCGGGTTGTCAAGATTGTTAATCTCCACATTTAACCCTAACGCAGAACCAGCTTTTTTCACCATCAGTGCCAAGTCACCGACGCTAAACAGTTCGGTAAATTGGTTAAAAACGCGAAATTCCCCCGATTGAGCGGGATTGGCGATCGCTAATTCCAAACAACCCACGGTATCGCGGATATCTAAAAATCCCCGCGTTTGGCCACCTTTACCGTACACTGTTAGGGGATGACCGATCGCCGCTTGAATACAAAAACGGTTTAAAGCAGTACCAAAAACCCCATCGTAATCGAGACGGTTAATTAACATCTCATCCATTCCCGTTTCTTCGGTGAGGACTCCATAAACCACCCCTTGATTGAGATCTGTGGCTTTTAAACCCCACATCCGACAGGCAAAATGGATATTATGGCTATCGTGGACTTTGCTGAGATGGTACATACTACCGGGCTGTTTGGGATAGGGTAAAGTATCCTTACGACCGTGATGTTCGATCGTGATGTAGCCTTCTTCAATATCTATATTCGGTGTGCCATACTCACCCATGGTTCCCAGTTTTACTAGGTGCGCTTCGGGAAATTCCTCTTTCATCGCATAGAGGATGTTTAAATTGCCAACCACGTTGTTAACTTGGGTTAAAACTGCGTGTTCGCGATCGATCATGGAGAAGGGTGCAGATCTCTGTTCTCCAAAGTGAACAATCGCATCCGGTTGAAACTGTCGCAGGGATTGAATCAGAAAGTCGTAGTCATTAATATCCCCGACAAAAAGATCGATCGATTTTCCCGTTAGATCTTGCCAGCGTTGAATCCGATGAGATATGGGTGCGATCGGTGTTAAGGTATCGCAGCCTAATTGTAAGTCCCAATAGCGACGAACTAAACTATCAAGTATGCCTACTTCGTAACCTCTATTTGATAGATGGAGTGCCGTTGCCCAACCACAATAGCCGTCTCCGCCAATAACCAAAACTCTCATACAATATCTGTAAAGTTTATATACTCGTCTTTGGTAACTCTAGCAGTTTTGTGTCACGCTTTACCAGTTTAATCCCCCTGAACATAGCGGGGTGTGGGGTGTGGGGTGTGGGGTGTGGGGTGATGGGGAAATGGGGAAATGGGGAAATAGGGAGAATCAATAAAGGCAGTCTATTGACAACTGCTCACTGATTACCACTGTCCACTGAAAACTCAAATCTGCTCACTGCTCACTGCTCACTGCTCACTGATAACTGATAACTGATAACTGATAACTGATAACTGATGAGGGTGTTCTAGAAAACTTGACAAGGGAACGGATTATAGGGAAACTCAGCTTGTAATCAGTGGGCTTTGCTGACGAGAAAACAAAAGCCAAAAATCTAGATAAAAAGCAGTTTTTTTCGGTAAATCAGGGACTATCTGCTTTTTTACTTTTTCTTTTTTACTTTTTACTTTATTACTTAATCCTATGCGTTGGCAAGCTCGGCAAAAATCTTCGTTTCCCTTGTTTCCCCTATACGGATTTTTGGCATTTATCGTCACTTGTCTGATTATTTGGGCAATTTCTCTCTATCCTCGTTCTAATGCTCTGGTGGGGGGTGATTCTCTCCCCGCACCTTTTAGGGAGTTTCAACCGGAATGCGCGGATTATGTCCTAGAAAATAGTTCTTTTAAGGATATATCGAGAGTTTTTGACTGTAAAACCTATAAAAACCTCTCTGATCGCGTGATTCTCCCCCTATCTCTCCAAAAAAACGATATTAGTCTCGATAATTGGCAAAATAACTCGGCAACAGCGATCGAATTAGCACCCTGGCCGGAAATTCATCCCCGCGCTCAAGAGACAAAAGTGCCGATTTTAATGTATCACGACATTTTACCAAAAAAAGAGGTATTTTTTGACGTTACTCCCGCCGAATTAGAGGCACATTTTCAATTTTTGCAGGAAATCGGGGCAACTCCCATCAGTATCGATTGGTTAATTTCCCATCTGCGGACAGGGATCCCCCTTCCCGCTAAACCGGTTTTATTGACTTTTGATGATGGTTATGGGGGACATTACCAGTATGTCTATCCTTTATTGAGAAAATATAACTATCCTGCTGTTTTCTCGATTTATATCAATAAAATGGCTCAAAAAACTGGCAGAACCAGTGTCACTTGGCAACAACTCCGGGAAATGGCCGCCGATCCTCTAGTACAAATTGTCTCCCATAGTGTTAGTCATCCCCGGGATTTAAGATTATTGTCCGATGCAGATTTGGAGCAGGAAGTCAAGCAATCGAAACAAATCTTAGAAAAAGAATTGGGCATTCCGATTAATTATTTCACCTATCCGGAAGGGAAGGCAGATGATCGAGTGAAGGAATTCGTCAAAAAAGCGGGTTATCGGGCGGCTTTATCGATGAATGACCTCGATGAACATTTTGCGGGACAATCCCCCGATTTACTCACGATTGGACGCTTTGGGCAATCGCGCACGCGAGAAGTTGTACCGCAAGCTTGGGGAGGTGATCCCTTACCCCGTAGGGATGGCGGTTTTAACTTTGCCACCACCATCCAAAAACGGGAAGTGGAATTTTCAACTAATACACTTGTTCTGATTAGTGGCGGGATTCCCAAAACCATCCACGCTGATAGTCGTTATCAAGTGGAGGAAATTATCGCCGGTACAGAAGCGATCGCGGCTGTAGATGGCGGTTTTTTCTCTCTCAAGGAATTGGACTCAAATCAGATGATCGGGCCGGTTTTAAGCGAAAATGGCGGCTTTATACCGGGATATGAGGGAGAAATCGACAAGTTAGAGGGTCGTCCTTTAGTAATCATTACCGAGCGATGGGTGCGTTATCTTCCCTTTGATCCTGCCCGTCATAATACCCTAGAAGGAATTGCAGCGGAGGCTGGAGATGATCTCAAGGTTACGGATGCTTTTGTCGCGGCCGCTTGGTTAGTCAAAGATGGACAACCACAACCGCGGGAATCCTTTGGTACACTTTACGGTTTTGATGCCCTGCGTCACCGGGCTTTTTGGGGGATTAATCAGGCAGGACAGCCAGTTATCGGGGTTTCCAGAGAGCCGATCGATTCGATGGCTTTGGGAGAATTATTAGTACAGGCAGGTTTTCGGGACGCAGTGATGTTAGACTCAGGAGCAAGCACCTCCCTCGCTTATCAAGGTCAATCGCAAGTGCATTATACTCCCCGTCCCGTTCCCCACGTTGTCGCTTTATTTCCCCCCACAGAAACCTATATTGTTCCCATTAGTCATGTGGGGATTCCCTGTGTAATTTTCGCCGATTCCTGTGCTGCGGGGAGTTAGGTTAGCACTAAGCTAAGACGCATTTTAACCGCCTATCCTTAGATTAGCTGAATCTCCCCCACCCTACCCTTGCCCCCCCGACGTCGGGGCGGCAAGGGTAGGGTGTTGAATATACGGGAAAATCAAGGAAAATAAATCATGCACTTTTTCTGTCAAAATTTGTCAGGAGGAAAAAACAACTTTTCTTTTAGAAAGAGTGGATTGTCCAAAAACTTGCTCTTGCCAAATATTAACATCCTTCGACCTGATAGTTTCCAACGCCTCTTTAATCAAATTGACAGTGAAATCGGTAGTTACTAGCACTATTGTTAAAACCATAACCCCCAGTTCGTTTATAGGACATCTTTGCGAAAAAAGCTTATACTTACCAAAGATAGATTCAATGACATCGGAAGTTCCCAGAAATATCTCACCTTCTGGGATAGTAGAAGTTTGTTCTAACAAATAACGCTGTATTTTCTGGTAAATAGGGATAAGATTTTCGGGAAGGGAAGACTGGGGAAAAAGCTTATCCCATTGAGATAAAGATGTTTGAGTTAACCCCTGATGTTTGATTTGAGCTTCAAGACTTCGGGTCATAGCCAAGATGGTAGCCCAGACAGGGAGAGAATCTTGATAGTCTAGGAGCCAGTCCAACTTGTCTTGAAATCTTCTTCTACCTTTATCTGCGACCCGAAGAATGCTTTCTTTCTCTTCTTCGCTTATCGTTTCACCAAAATGCTGATATAAGGCCGAGTTTAATTTTTCTTGACTGCTATAGTTTTTCACGGGTAAAAAAGATAAGCTTTTGATTTTTTCCTGATCCAGAATCAACAACAAATCGACTAAATTGACCCTGTCTATTTCCTGGCGTTTATCAATCAAGCTAAAGTCTTGCTTTTTTTTATATTTTAAGACTTTATCTGCCCAATATATGAGACTATCTAAGTTAAAATAACGAGATTTTGTCCGTTGACAAGGCGGCATAAAAAACAATAATTCGGTTTGTTGTATCTCTTGACGACACTGATGACATTTTTTGACAAATGACTGATATTGTTCATCTTTTTCCAGTTCTGACTTTAAAATCAATGCCATCTGATGAGTTACCTCATAAGTGTGAGCAACTTCTGGATTTTTCTCCTAATATAATTGGATTCCTCTGTATAAATCCCTGCCGTGGTCGGACACTATTTGTCGAGGAGTTCCCATCTTATTTGTTACTTGTTCTAACACTGCCGCTATCAATTCTCCCTTTGTTGATGTCATAATCTCTAGTTATAGTTATTACGCTAGGGAGTAGAACGATGATCAAGGCGATATGTTTCTCTGGGTCGGAGATTATCTATCCCGATAGTGATGGTAAACCGATGGCCGATAATACCAAACAGTTTCGCTGGATTGTGACGATCAAGGAAAATCTCGAATGTTTATTCGCAGACAATGACAATGTGTTTATCGCTGGCGATCTGTTGTGGTATCCGATCGAGGGGGATAATAAAACCTGTCAAGCGCCGGATGCTATGGTGGTGTTTGGCAGACCCAAGGGCGATCGAGGTTCCTATAAGCAATGGTTAGAAAACCAGATTGCGCCGCAGGTGGTCTTTGAAATTCTCTCTCCAGGCAACACTAAAGCGGAAATGCGCCGAAAATGGCAATTTTATCAGCGTTTTGGCGTAGAAGAATATTATCTCTATGATCCCGATGCTAATTATCTACAGGGTTGGTGGCGAAGGGGTGATCAATTGGAGATGATTCCCGCGATCGATAATTGGCAGAGTCCGCTTCTACAGATTCGTTTTCAACTGGAGAGTCCCCAGTTAGCTATTTTTTATCCCGATGGCTCGCGGTTTTTGACCACCCTAGAAATCAAGCAAAAAGCTGAATTAGCCGAACAACGAGCCAATGCCGCCGAACAGCAAGCCCAACAGGAACGTCAACGGGCCCGGGAAGCTGAGGCAAAATTAGCCTGCTTAGAGGCGCAATTACGGGCCCTGGGGATTAATCTAGAGGAAAGCTAACGAGAGGCGGGAAGGACGGGATTTAACCACTGGAGAATCTCATCTTTGAGACGGGAATTATCCCGGGCAAGTCCCTGTTTTAACCATTGGCCGATCGCATCGAGGGGAGTGAATACTTCTCCGGTTTGCCAACTGACATCTTGACTCAAGGGAGTGAGATGATTGCCCGGGAGAGTTCGCAGGGCAATTAAATCATTAAAGCGTTTTTTTAGCAGGGGATTTAATACCAGAGATTGATCGATCGTGTCGTCTTGAAAACGGATTAAAAGATTGCGACGAATGGCATAATCTTGGAAAATTAACTCGTTTGTTTCTTCGGGGGAAGGGGTAAATTCGAGGTTAAAAGTGGTGTCAATTTGCAAAGGTTCAATAAAGGGAATAGCTCGACGAATGGGATAATTATTAAAGGAAATGAGGATATTTCCCGCCCGTTCCACTTCGTAGAGACTACCGATTAATAAATGTAGTTTACACCCCATACTGTGACCCAATCCGTAGATGGGGAGATAACCTTGGGGCAGACTATGATTCCAGCGCAGACGTTCAATAATATTATCAAAACGGTTTAAAACTGTGCGGGCGATCGATTTATGATCGAGGGTATTAACAAAGGGAGTAGCAACAATAGCGTATCCTGAATTCCCAAGACTTTCTAATAACCAACGATAGGTAATATTCGGGGCCGCCGCCACAAATGCCCCCCCTAAAAAGTGAATGATACCCCGGGGACGACGGGGGAGAAAAACCCAATTACCTGCTATTTCTTGCCAATTCATAATTAGTTAGGGTTTGCTTAAAAAGTCTATTGGTGGGGTTAGGAGTCGGTCGTCGGTCGTCAGTAGCCAGTCGTTTCAGGCTTTGTTATCCTTCTTTTTGTACCAACTTATGTACTGCATCAAGAATAATGCAAGGTTTTTGAATGTCCCAATCCTATTTTCGCAGCATGAACATCGGATTTTAACAGGTCAAAAGCCTTATTTTAAAAGGGTTTTACCATTATTCAGCAAGCCCTAGTTATCAGTGAATTAATACTAAATCTGGTTATTAAAAACTGATTATTTATTTCCCCTTTTGCCTTTTGCCTGTTGCCTTTTGCCTCCCCTCTATAAGTAGCCTATACTCAACGGATTTAGTATTAGTCACTCACCAAATAAAGACTACTTCATATTATCCTAAATCCTGTTTAAAAGGGATAGGAGATTAGCCAGAGATTGGCACCGCCAGATAAGGATAACTGCTTGCCCAAGTCATCAAAAATCGGGATGAATAGTTCTAGGCCAGTTTTTTCTTAATAAAAGCCACTAATTGAGACATTTGTTTCTTCATAGTTTCCATTTCTGTTTGCATTTGGGCAATTTGGGACTGGAGAGTCTGAATATCGGTGCTATAATCCCCGGTGAGTTCCTCTAGTTTCGGGCTAAAAACTGTTGGTTTGGGGGAATATTGTTTGGCCTTAGCCCTCGCTTCTTTAATCGCTTGTACCAATTGTTTTTGGTCGAAAGGCTTCTCAATAAAGGCAAAATGCTGGAAAGGTTCGGGGATTTTCTCTACTACCTCCTCTTTCCGTCCCGACATTAACACTAGGGGGATACTTTTGAGATTATCTTCGGTTTGGATTTGCTGAAACACCTCCCAACCGCTCATTTTCGGGAGAAGGAAGTCCAAAATAATCAAATTCGGGTTTTCGGTACGGATGAGATTATAACCCTCTAATCCGTCTTTAGCTTCGAGAAATTCAAAGTTACCCTCTGGTAACATATCGCGAACGTGCATCCTGATCACTTTACTGTCATCGATAACGAGAATTTTATGATTTGACACGATAGACACCTTAGAAAAGAGACAATAGATAAACTCGATGATTCGAGGGGGTATTGGGGGAAACTTTCGAGATAGGGATTGGGGATTCCCAAAAAACCCTTAGAAACTAACATACACCATAAAGAAAAAACCTCGGTTAATGTCCGAGGCTGCTGTTGTAGGAGAACTCAATGCAAAACAAAAGGAAGATACCAAAACCAAAGAGGTTTTTATCGGTAAATCACCCTTATTGTCCCATTGTAACCCCTGTTTAAGCGTATCGGGAGGAAGTAGCACTTTTTAGGGCTAAATAACCTAAACCGAGACATAAAAGCGCATTTACGCCCAAAAATGCCTGAGCGATCGTACCAGAACCTAACCAGATCAGAGTAGGATGGATAACAGCACTGATACCTAAAGTCACCGCCATAGCTAAAGATACCCCCACCGCTAACCATTTTGCACGGGGATGACCCAAAAGCAGAGCAATCAGGACAAAGGGCAGGATAACACTGGCAAAAAGCGGATTAAGGGCAGAACTTCCCTGAATAACACCTCCTAGGTCTGAAAGAGAACTCCCCATCACTCGGAAAGGCCATTGAGGTAAATCGAAGATATAAAGACCTCTGAGGAAAAATAAGCCAGAACTGCCAAAAATTAGACCAGCATTCAAAAATCCGTTCCAGGAGAAGGGAAAATAACTTCTTAGCCACCAAGCAAGAAGATAAGAACCCAAAACCATGGCCATTTTGGGCAAAACCGCCACCGCGCCGCCATCAATCCAGAAACGGGGATTGAGATAACCGTTATCGCGCAACCAACGCCAAAAATCCCGGAAAGTAATCTGTCCTTTTAGGGCCAATTGTAGAGCATTGCCCGCGTCTAATTGTCCGGCGCCAAAATGATTAAAGGGATCATCCTTGATCTTACGGGCCGACTGTTGCAAAACCTCTAAAACTGCACTGGGTTCTTTAATTCCCGCAGCTTTGATTAAAGCTACCACCCCAGCAACGTGAGGGGCTGCCATGCTGGTTCCCTGAAAACCGAGGAACGCCGGTTCCCCCCCCTTAGCGGGATCGATGGTTTCTTGGATAATTTTACCCGTATCGGAGCCGCCGGGGGCAGCAATATCGATTCCGGCTCCGAAATTAGAATAGGGGGCCTTATTTCCGGAGGCATCTACCGCAGAAACGCCGATAACGTGCGGAAAACGGGCGGGATAGGCGGCGGAATTATCATCGGCATTACCGGCAGCGGCGACGATTACCACACCCTTACTATAGGCATATTCGATCGCCTCTTTCATTACTTGGGTTTCCCCTCCACCCCCTAAACTCATATTGATGACATCGGCTTTATTATCGACGGCAAAACGGATCGCTTCGGCAATATCTCCCACGGTTCCCCCACCCGTCCCGGAAAGCACCTTGAGGGGCATAATTTTGGCTTTGTAGGCGATGCCGGCTACCCCGTAGTTATTATTGGTCGATTGGGCAATTGTTCCCGCTACATGGGTTCCGTGACCGTTATCGTCCTCGGCATTGCTGCGATCGTTGACGAAGTCGTAGCCTTCGACAAACTCGGTTTCTCGCAGATCGGGAACTTTTGATACACCTGTATCAATAACGGCGACGGTGATCCCTTCACCGTGATTTTCTTCCCAAGCGCGTTCGATGTTAATTCCCCTCAGGTTCCACTGTTTGCTATAGTCGGGGTCATTGGGGGCGATAAAAGCATGATAAATATAATCGGGTTCGATCGATTCGGTGTATTTTTTTAGGTCGGAATTGCGGAGATTTTTCAGGAGTTTGCTATCTCCATCGATAATGTAAAGATGTTCATCGATGGAAAAAATACTATTTAAACTGGTGGTTTTTCCCGCTTTTTTGTTGATAGCATTTAACTGCTCATCGAGGACGCTGACGGGTATATCGTCTTTAAAGTCGATCAAAATTGATTGATATTCGCCACGATTTGCTAATCCAGTAAAGTTAAAGAGAGCAAATCCTAGACCGATAATGAATAGGGTTAACAATAAAAGTTTTTTCATAGATTTCCTAAGAATTGATCATTGCCAGCCAAGGTTTTTTTAGTTTTGATGAGAAAATCTGAGCGAAGTTCCCCTATTTTTGTCTCGATTGAGGAGAGGACTAACCAGTTACAAAAAAGTCACCTGTTGTTTATTTTAAGCTCGATCGCCGATCGCTGTTAATTCCCGACTGGCAAAAATAGCTTCGTAGTGGCGATAATGTTTAAATTCCAGGAGATTATAGAAAGGATCCTCCAGGAAAAAGGTTTTATGTTCGGTTATCTCCCCAGTAAAGCGAGTTTTTGGTTCTAGATAAAATTTTAGTTGATTGACTCGCGCTTGTGCGAGAAGATTGTCCCAATCGCTGGCATCCGGCAGAATTAGACCAAAATGGCGAGGATAAATGCTATTTTGGGGAGTAAGAGGCATTTCGGTGACGTGAGCGACTACCTGATGACCGGAGAAATTTAAGATAATCGCTTTCTCGGTTTCCCTTCCCGCTAAACAACCTAAACCATCACAGTAAAAGCTTTTAGCACTGGACACATCGGTAATCGGAATAGCGAGATGAAAAATTGCAGGTTGATTCATGGTGATCGATTTTATCCGCGCTCTACTAGGTTCTATTGTAGCGATCGAGGGACGACTTTTCCGAAAAATTTTTCTTGAAATTGGCAATTACCTAGGGTTGCCTGCATAAATCTAAAAAACCTTGTTGAATAATATCTTTAGGCTTTTTTGACATCAAAAAGTGCCGACTCTTAGAGTAATCGCAGGGAAATTTTAGGCACTTTTTCCCTGAAAATCGATAAAACCCCACACCCTACACCCCACACCCTACACCCCACACCCTACCTAAAGACTTTGCGCGATTCTAAAACCAGCGTGTTGATAAAAATTCCGGCGAAACCAATTGCGATAGTAGGGTAGGATTTCTGTGCCGTTAGTCACCCAAGCTCCTCCTAACATCATTTTATGTTGACTATTAAAGAAAGGAGTGGAATTGTCAGCATAGAGGTAATGGGGTTGAAAGTCAGTTAAGGGATTAAAATCATCTTCTAGCCATTCCCAGACGTTACCGCGTAAGTCATAAATTTCTGAGTTATTGCCCGTATTTTTTAACATTCCCACGGGAGTGGGAGAACAGAATTTTAAATTGAGGTTATAGTCATCAAATTTATCGTTTTCTAGGGTATAACATCGATTTTTTTGACTGCCATAGGTGACTAAATTCCACTCAGCTTCCGTCATTAAACGTATTCCTTGACCTTGAAAACGACAGTAAGCGATCGCTTCATAATAGTTCACTTCTACCGGCCAATCAAGAGGTAAATCGAGAGCATCAAACATGGCTCGATATTGATAATTTCCTCGCTCATCTACCAGCCAAAATTTAGGATATTTGACTCGATAATGATTTTTCCATTGCCAAGCTTCTTCATCCCAATAACTGGGATTTTCGTAGCCACCATTATGGACAAATTCTTTAAATTCTCCGTTGGTAATCATATATTTACTCACCAGAAAATTGTTAACTTGAACTTGGCGATAACCATACTCGTTGTCCCAACCATAAACAGGAGAATCTTGGGGTTTACCAATTTCTACTATTCCCCCAGAAACCGCCACCATTTGATTAGGACTAGCTTGACCAAAAGCAGGGGCATAATGCCAACCTGAAGGACGTTGCAGATGCTCTAAGGGCAGTTGTCTGAGTAACATTGAAGATGTTTCAAAGTGAACACGCTGATGCTCAATTCCCATCATTAATGACCAGAGAGAATGCTGAGGATGAATAGGAAGATTAAGGGGGGTATTTTTAATTATTTCGACCACAATTTCATAGACTTGTTGCCGATATTCCCAAACCTTAGCCACCCCGGGCCACTGAATATGGGCGATAGCAGAGTTTAATTCTGCGGGAGTTGCCGGATCTACTCCCACTCCAAACAATAATTCGTAGTCAGGATTAGGGCTTTTTTTTAATAGGTTAACCAGCTGCAATTTATTAAGATAAAAAGCGGCAGCATGACCTAAATAAAAAATGAGGGGATTTCTTAAATCGTCAGGGTTACAATAAAAAGCTTCTTCTTTGATGATGCTTTTTAACAGCATATCTTCTAATTGCCAAGCATTTTCAAAATAGTCCAGTAGATTTTCTCGACTACAGTTATTTAGAGATATAGGAGCCTGTGCTTGAATCTTTTCCATGTTTTTATGCCTCTATTACTGATGATAATGTTTTCGTTATTTACAGGTATAAATGACAGAGAATTAACCCGAATAAATTTTCAGGATCGGTGAAAACCCTAAGCGGTTTTAATCCCTTTGATTCTAGGTCTTTTTCCATAGTTTCTAGGTTAAATTTACGCGAAATTTCTGTCAAAATACTTTCTGATGCTTGAAAATTAACTGTTAAATCGAGTTTTTTAAGATGAACATGGTGAGTTTTTTGACAAATTAAATACATTTCAATTTGGGATTTGTCTTGATTATAGATAGCTTGATGACTAAATAAATCAAGGTTAAAATCAGCTTGAAAACGCCAATTTAAATGGGAAAGCATATTTAAATTAAAAGCTGCTGTCACCCCTTGGGCATCATTATAAGCTGCTTCTAGAATTGCCGCTGGTTTTTGGAGATCAATCCCTAATAAAAAATAATCTCCAGCTTTTAGGACAGTGGCAATTTCTTCTAAGAATTTATCACATTCAGATGCAGAAAAATTACCGATAGAACTTCCCAAGAAAAAAATCATTCTGGTATTATAGGAAGTGTTTTGATAATAAGCTAAGGCCTGTTCGTAGGTTCCAATTAACCCCTGAATGGGTAAATTAGGATATTCTTTTTGTAATTCTATGGCACTAGCTTTGAGAATAGTTTCACTAACATCGATAGGTACATATTTAGAGGATTTTTGTTGCCGATAATAAGCGTCCAATAACAGACGAGTTTTCGTGGAACTACCACTACCTAATTCTATCAATTCGCAGGGACCTGTATAGGCGACAATTTCTTGAGCATATTCTTGGAGAATAGCGGCTTCTGTCCTAGTGGGATAGTATTCTGGTAATTGACAGATTGCTTCAAAAAGTTGGGAACCTTGCCGATCATAAAAATATTTAGATGGTAAACTTTTGGGGGTTTTAGTTAATCCTTTAATCACATCTTTTCCCTCGTCTTTAACCATATTTTGACCGGTGGCAGAGGTAACTAAATACTCAATTTGTAATAGTTCTTGGTTAGGTGGGTTAAGTTGCATAGATTCTCCGATTATTCTCCAGTTTTTTGATTGTTCTCGATCAATGCCGAGGATGAAATCCACTTTGACAGCTTGAATACTGGCAGCGATTATTGTTCTTTGGTAATTTTACCACTAAAACGCCGCAAAATTTACCTCTTGTCTAGATAGACAAAGTTTATGGATGGTAAATAAAAGCTGTTAAATCCATCGAGATGGGTGCTGATATTATCCAAGCAAAATTACCGTTTCAATTAATCAGTAAAGATTGCATTTCCTCTAAGGTAAGATTTTCTTGGATATAGCGAGGATTAAGGGGATGATAAGGACTAGCAAGACGATCTATCTTAATAACTCTAGCAGTTTCAGGAATGATCGGAATATCGGGATCGTAGGGGGTGCTGCGGGTAAGGGAACTAGAAAAACCTTTAAAAATAGAGATTTCTTCCTCCTCCCCATCCACAGCAATAGTCACTAATAAAACCTCTTGGGGATTTTTGAGGGTGTATTGTTCGAGTTGTTTACCAATATTCATAGAAAAATGGCTAATTATCGATAGCTAAAGACCTCCTATTGTAAAGCTGAACGTCCCTGTTTGCCAAGGCGAATAAGAAGAAAATGGGCAAAATAGAGAGTATAAAAAGAGAGACCAACTAAACCAAAAAAGCCCAAAACATTAGCGGTAGCTTCTGAATGAAAAATCTCGCGAAACTGCCAAGGTGCTTCCTGCCAAACTTGACAATAGGGAGAATTTAGCAATTCCCCTGACATAGCACAGGAGAGAAAAGGTAAGGTAGAAATTGCGCCCAAAGGACAATAAATCGTTACTGCCCAACGCCAAGCAGTGGTGACAAATTTAATTGGACTGGAGGGTAAATCTTTAATTTCATCGTTAATGTCCACCCAAAACCAGAGGGAAATCGGGATTAAAATCTTAGCTAAAAAACTGGTAACAAAACCAATCGGCCAGGAAGCGATCATTAAATATACAGTAATTAATAAAAGACTAGCCACTCGCCAATAGATAATCAACAATTTTTGTAATGATTCGATTTTTGCAAATAAAGACCAAATTAACAAAATTGCCGGAATAATCACCGTAAATAGGACGGCTAAACGATAATCTATCCAAACGAGAGGACGAAACCAAAGTTGATTCATAAACTATTCAGACATAATTACACTGTCAATATTTTACTGTCTTCGGACGCAGGAGCCAAAATCGGCCACAGCTTGACCAACAAACAAAAAAACGAGGGGCGATCCCTTTATAGCTGAGATCGCCCTAAAGCTAGGATTCTACTGTGAGGAGAGAAAAAACCGCTGCCTGACTGCATTAATCTTCATAAATGCGACACTCGGCGGCATCGGGATTAGAATCACAATAATTTTCGAAGTAGGTTTTTTGGGGGTGGTCCTGACGTTGGTGAGCGGCTTCTGCTTGTAATTCTTCCACCGCATCCCAAGCGGCGGCGCATTCGCCAGAGGTGGCACCTTCCGTACTACAGACGGCTCTGGCGTTTTCTAGCTCTTCTTGAATTTTATCTTGGATATTGCTCATGATTCCTCTGGAATTGATCTATTGACACTCTAACAATTATACAGTCACCTTCTCAAGCCACAGGATCGGTTATCCCACTCGATCGCCTTTCCTGTGCTATGAAGCCGATCCTAGCGCAATTTTTGGGGAATTTAACATCAAGATTTCCTGACTGGGCCAATTTTTAGCCTACATTCCGCACTGGAGAAATGCCAGAGGGATTTCTCCCCGGCATAGACAGCGAGCAGAACCATATATCGACTTATTTAGGCCGTCTTACACCAAATCCGTTTTTAATAGTCTGATTAACTGCCAAGTTATCGATTGTTTTTCCACGCTCCAGTGCTTTGGCACTCACCTACTCTCCTATACCTTTTACACAGGATTTAGTATCATTCTAGGGACTAGGGGAAAAAGACTGTTTTGCTGCAATAGTCAGCATTCCTGTCACCAAAATGCCGACAATGCTAAGGAATCCAATGGTCGTAATGTTGACTCGTGCGTTGAGATCGTCAACCCGCTTTTCTAGTCCCGTAACTTTGGCATCTAAGGCCTTAATATCTCCTTTAATTTCTCCTAGACTGTTCTCGATCGCTTTCTGTCCATTTTCTAGGTTTGTCAGTCGGGACTCGATCGCTGTTAGTCGGGATTCGATCGCTTTCTGTCCGCTAACGATTAAATCTTCTAACCTTTTCAGATCATTCTCGGTAACTGCTGTCATCAGTGACAATCCTCTTAAAGTTGAATTTTTCCTAGTCTCCTAATCAATACTCTATCAATATTTTCTCGGTCGGGGACTCTTTCAAACAGTAATTCACAAAAATCAGATTCCCTACTGAGAGAGCCTAGTGATCCCGTCAAAACCGAAACATTTTTTGATTCGGTTACGGGGACAGCAGCACGGGCATTTATGGCTGTATAATTCCCGTTGATATTATTAGTAATAAAATCTGGGTGCAGCAGGACGGCACGGCAGCAGCGATCGCTGATAAATTGGTAGCTAGGGGAGTCCCCAAACAAGACATCGTTTTAGCTTACCATGGGCCCCCTGTGCGACAATATACCGAGTTTGCCCTTGGCTAAAACCATTAATTGATGACCTTGCCCATACAAGTTTTACCCCAAGACGTAATCGATTTAATTGCCGCAGGAGAGGTAATCGACTCTTTAGGCGCTGTGGTGCGAGAATTAGTCGAAAATGCCATTGATGCGGGGGCAGATAGGATTACCATCGATATATCTCCCCAAAACTGGCGAATACAAGTATCGGATAACGGCAGGGGAATGTCTAGAGAAGATTTGCAACTGTGTAGCTATGCCCACAGTACCAGCAAAATCCGCCAACGGGACGATCTTTGGCAGATTACCAGTCTCGGATTCCGTGGTGAAGCTTTGCACAGTATCGCACAGGTGGCGCATCTGCGGGTTGCCAGTCGCCATGACGATGATTTAGGTTGTTATTGTCTTTACAATCACCAAGGCGAGCCGGGTAATTTAGAAACGATTCCTATAGCTATCGGTACTATCGTCACGGTAGAGAATCTCTTTGGTAACTTTCCCGTGCGTCGTCAAGCTTTACCGTCAATTAAAAAACAATTAAAGGATATACAGACTTTAATTCATAATTTTGCTCTCTGTCATCCCCAAATTACTTGGCAGGTTTTTCAAGATCATCAAGATTGGTTACGCATTAGTCCGGGTAAGGATGCCAGTCAAATATTACCCCAATTAGTTAAATCTCTGCATTTGAACGATTTAGTATCCCTAAAACTTGACTTAACGACTCCTGACGCAGAATCTGCTCAAATTGAATTAGTCATTGGTTTGCCCGATCGCATTTCTCGCCATCAACCAGATTGGGTTAGAATTGCTGTTAATGGGCGAATGGTGCGCTCATCGGAGTTAGAACAGGCAATATTTGAAGCTTTCGCTCGCACAGTCCCTAAAGATCGCTATCCCGTTTGCTTTCTCCATCTACATCTTAACCCTCGTTCGATCGATTGGAATCGTCACCCAGCCAAAGCGGAAATATACCTGCATAACCTCATTTTTTGGCAAGAACAGATAATTTCAGCCATAGACAAGGCGTTAGGACTAAATCCCGAACATATACCCGAAAAAGCGCAAAATCAGCGCGTCAGTCAAATTCTCAAGGCTGCCGAAGAAAAAAGCACCTATACAATAGGGGAGAAATCCCCGAAAAATCGGCTGGAATTAAAGGCAGTAGCCCAAATTCACCAAACTTACATAGTTGCCGAACATCCTCACGGATTATGGTTAGTCGAACAACATATTGCCCATGAGCGGGTTTTGTACGAACGTTTAGAGGATAACTGGGAAATCGTGCCGTTAGATACTCCGATCATCTTAAATCAGTTAACTACTCGACAAATCGAACAATTACAACGTTTAGGATTAGAAATTGCTAGTTTTGGCGATCGCTCTTGGGCAATTCGTAGTATTCCTGTTCTACTCAAAGAACGCGAGGATCGGGCTGATGCTTTACTAGAATTAAGTTTAGGGGGGGATTTACAAACCGCTCAGGTGGCTACCGCTTGCCGGAGTGCTATCCGCAACGGTACAGCTTTAAGTTTAAAAGAAATGCAGAATTTACTCGATGATTGGCAAAATACCCGTAATCCCCGCACCTGTCCCCACGGAAGACCGATTTACTTATCCTTAGAAGAAACCTCGCTCGCTCGCTTCTTCCGTCGTCATTGGGTGATCGGCAAAAGTCACGGCATTTAATCAGTGATCAGTTATCAGTGATCAGTTATCAGATGTGAGTTTTCAGTTTACTGATTACTGATTACTGTTCACTGTTCACTGAAAATTGGCCGATATTGCTAGGGAAAAACGGAAAGTGCTGCCTTTACCTAATTCACTTTCCACCTCGATTTGACTTTGGTGTAATTCCACTAAACGACGGGTAATCGCTAAACCAATACCACTACCCCCAGAATAACGGGAACGAGAACGATCGGCCCGCCAAAAGCGCTCGAAAATAAAGGGTAAATCCTCTGCTGCGATGCCAATTCCTGTATCGATAACGGCAATTTGTAGGCGATTTTTGTCCCTTGTCACTTGCAGGGTAATTGCACCATTATCGGTGTAACGAATGGCATTACCGAGCAGATTAACTAAGATTTGTTCGAGGCGATCGGGATCGGCCATGACAGATGGTAAATTGGGGGGACAATCTAACTGTAAAGTCGGTCCATCTTCTAATAATTGATCGGCAAATTTTTCGATGAGAGAATTTAACAAAGGTAATAAATTAACAGGTTGCATTTTAATCGATAGATAACCAGATTCCGCTCGCGATAGCTCCTGTAGATCGTGGGTTAAACGTTCTAACCTGCGGGTTTCTTTCACTAATTTCTGATAAAGTTCTGGATTAGGTTCGATCGCACCATCGGCTAATTCTTCTAAATATCCCCGTACCACAGTTAAAGGGGTGCGTAATTCGTGGGTAAGATCACCGATTAATTCCTGGCGCCGTTTTTCCACATCGGCTAAACTAATCGCCATCTGATTAAAACTGATGGCTAATTGATTTAATTCTGGGATTTCGCTTTCTGGAACTCGCGCCGATAAATCCCCTTCAGCAAAATTTTTAGTGATTTGTTTCATTTGTTTTACCGGTTTCATAATGCGTTGAGAAACCAAAAAACTCAGATAACCAGCCGTACTTCCTCCCGCAATGAATGACCAAATGGCACTACTATCCCAAGCTGTCTCAAAACCCCTAACCAAGAAAGTTCTCGCTGATCGCACGGTAAAAAATCCCTGCCTTTCTAACTGTTCCAAACGCAAAACAAACATTCGCGGAGAAGATAATTTAGCAATGATAATAAAGCTACTCAATCCCACCACCATAACGAGGAGATGGGATAAAAATAATCTGGTTCCTAAGCTTAATTTTGGTGGCTGCATATTTGTTTAAAAACTCTATTTGTTGTCAATATTATTGAGAGACTGCTGCATAAATATAAAAACCTTTTTGGCTAATATCTTTTGGTCTTTTTGAAATCAAAAAGTGCCAGCCATTGGATTGTTCGGTGGGAAAATTTAGGGACTTTTTCCCTGAAAATTAGGTAATTCGCCAATTCAAAAATGGGGAAACCCCTACACCCTACACCCCACACCCTACCCCTAGGAAAAACTTTTTGCCGCAAACCCTATTGACAGGGTTTCTCATAAAGATGAAGTATAAGAGGATTTGGCATCGACCACCGACTCCAAAAAACAAAAACTTTGTACCTCACCATTAAGATAACGGCCCTAGATTCGGCTACAGCATCATAAAGAACTCTATCGGGTTCTTCTTGTTGAAGAATCTCTCGTCAAGCTATGCTGTGAGGGGAGAGTAGGTCAAAACCTAACTTTTTGCCGCTCTATGCTATGGTATCAAGATGCGCTACTCTGTTAGGAGATGATTTTGCTTGAGTCATCTGCTCAAAGTAGCGTCTGTTTTTTAACCCTTACCCTTAAAAGAGAATCTTTTCTGTATGCTAGAGGCTAATAATCAGGGAGAGAATCAAATATTTCTCTATGAAGTTGTTTTTTCCGGTTCTTCTGGCTCTTTGCCTCAACGCTTCTCCCGGACAGTGCTGCGAGTACCTAAAAGCCGCATGAGTCAAGAAACACAGCGCCTCCTGCGCCAAGGGGCCAAGATTCTCAGTATAAGGCCTCTTGACCCAGAAACTGCCCCGATTAAGCCTAGTTTACTACCTCAACCTTGGTGGATAGAGATCACCACCACTCAGCCGAAATGTCTCTATTATTTCGGTCCTTTTGAGAGTTTTTCTGAAGCTTTATCCCATCAATCCGGTTATATCGAAGACCTCCAATCGGAATCTGCCCTGGGAATTAACAGCGAAATTAAACAATGTCAGCCAGAGGTTTTAACTCAAGAATATTTTTAATGTATGGTATCTAATTTTACAGATTTTTAGGAATAGTTAGTTTCCTCTTGTTTTCGTTTAATAATGCCTTTACCCTCACAGAATTTACAGGGGACGGATTCATTCTCCGTCTCTAGATAGATTCTTTCTTTGCCCTGGCAGTGGGGACAGATAACTTTTTCTTCCCACCAATAATTCTCTAAAAAAGCCTCATCGGTAATATAGGTAAAATCTTCAAACATTGGCTTGTCCTCTTATCGTTGAGATAGCTTAATCTGGATTCATCTTTCAACCTGAGAAATTGAAAATCACTTTTACCCCCATCGTAAAAAAGATCGGGTTCATTCTTCTTGAAACTTAAATTACTTCATATTTATTTATGTTTATTAATATATAATGAGTGTTCACTATCAATCGGGTGTATCTCATATTTGTGAATTTCTCTCACTTATGGTGATCAGCAGAAGTTATACTAAATCCGTTGAGTATAGGCTACATATCAGGACAGGCAAAAGGCACTCATGCAAAAGGGGGAATAAATAATCAGTCTTTAATAACCGGATTTAGTATAACGATTCTGGTTCCAATCACACAATTTAGACAACCGTTAAAAATCTATGAACTCCCGAAAAGGCTTGCCATATAAGCATTTCACATCTAAGTACAATTGCTTATTGCAAAAGTGGGATGCTCCCCGGGAGATCGGGAGAATCTATTACATCCAATTAGCTGAAACAGTCCGCTTGCAGAATACACCTAGTCCAAATAAACCGAATCCTAATAAACCAAAGACAGTGGAAGGTTCAGAAACAGGTTGACTAGATTGGGGAACAAATCCATATTCTAAGTGATCTACTCCAAAGCCTACATTGATCAAAGTCTGAGATATTGAGATAGCTGAAATGCCTGCTAAATTGATAACTCCAAAAAAGCGATCATCAACTGTTGTTCCGTCGTTTCTGGTATCGCCAATCTGTCCCTGACCAAGTGCAATAGTACCTAAAGAATTTCCTTGTGCATCAAACCCTTCAAAAGTTAGTGGTGTTTGATCTATTCCGCCAAAGCTTGAATATGAATCTGTCCAGACAATACCTACATGAGTAGGAAAGTTTCCTAAAGTATTGGCATTGAAAGTAAATTTAAAGCCTCCTATTATTCCATTACCTACTTCAACGAGATAATGACCTTGTTGCCCGTTTCCATCAATCACTCCGTCGTCAATATCAACAGAATCTGTATAAAAACCTGGACCTTCCACGCCCAATGGTAAGCCACTAGCACTAGAGGCTGTAACACCTGGCACATTCAGGGAACCATCCTCAAAATTCTCAAGGTAAAAATAGCTAAAGTTAACATTTTTAAATGGACTATCATTAAAGCTAAGATAAGGAGTTGGTCCGAGTAATGTTGGAGCAGAATTTACAACGGGAGTTTCAATGACTGCACAACCGAGGAAAACTCCAGTAGCTAGTGTTATGGTGGTAATTTTATTAGCCATTCTTTTAGCCTCATCAA
The DNA here is from genome assembly GCF_030065455.1 of Microcystis sp. M53602_WE12. Lineage (NCBI taxonomy): Bacteria > Bacillati > Cyanobacteriota > Cyanophyceae > Chroococcales > Microcystaceae > Microcystis > Microcystis sp. M53602_WE12. Next base: position 26,500 of record NZ_JASJFB010000618.1, read on the forward strand.
TTCCTGCTTCAAGCATAAGCCTGATTTCAGCTAATCTAAAGTCGGATGGTGGCGGATAAAGGCGGGAGTTTTATTAATAATCTTGACAAAAAGCGGATTATAGCGGATAATAACGGGTGGGCGTTAGAGGTATGAAGCAACAGGTTAATGGACGTACAAGCGGTGTTGAAATACGTGGATGACCTAGTTTTCGCACAAACGGGGCAACATCTTGACAGTCTGCAAGTTGCGATTCTGAAGGGAGTCCTTAATGGAAAAAAATATACCCATATTTCTGAAGAATATCATTGTTCGGCAGGGCATACTAAAGATGAAGCTTATCAACTGTGGCGCATTCTTTCCGAAGCTTTAGGAGAAGATTTAAATAAGTCTAATTTCCGTGCTACTATTGAAAGATTAGGAGTGGCAAATGCGTACTCCAATATGGTTAATCCTGTGCAAATCGGTAACATTAACCTCTGTGCTAATCCTTCACAAAGTTATGAGACAGAAAATATTGAATCAATAATAGAAGAAACTGCTATACCTTATGTTAAAGAAAGCCTGACAATTCTGGAAAGAGAAAGACAAAAAGCAAAACTAGAAATTATTCCAAACTTAGTCGAGCTTGGCTTGACGGCCGAGCAAATTGCTAGTACGTTGGGATTGTCTCTTGAGCAAGTTAAAAAATGTATTCCTTAATTTTATTTAATGAGCATTGTCCACACAATAGAGATAATTTATGTTTGTTTTTATAAATGCACGTCATCAGCTATCGAAGATTACGAGAATTTACGAATAAACACGCTTTAGAAAATTGGCATAAAATTGCCAGTCAAGCAATTTGGTATAATTTAGTTGAGGTTCAAACAGTATTTCCCCAAGCAGAAGCAGTTGGTAATTTTACTGTTTTTAACATTAAAGGAAATCGTTATCGCCTTATAACCAGTATCGATTATCAGAAGCGGCTAATTTATATCAAGTATGTTTTAACTCACGCTGAATACGATAAGGAGCAATGGAAAAATGACCCTTACTTTTAATCCAGAAAAATACAAAGAATTACTAGCTCGCCATTTACCTAAAGTTATCAGAACAGAAGCAGAAAATGAAAAAGCTCTGGTTATTGTCGAAGAATTGATGCACCGTCAGCATCGAACTCCCGAAGAAGATGAACTTTATGAGCTTCTAATTTTTTTAATTGAGAATTTTGAAAGAAGCTTTTATCTACAAGAATCAACCACACCTAATTCTATGTTATTGTTTTTGATGGAGCAACAAAGCGTTAACAAGAAAGACATAGCCATAATCCTTGGCTCTGACAAAATTGCTTCTAGTTTAATTGCAGGAAAAGGGTCAATTAGCCAAGAACAGGCGAAATTATTAGGACATTTCTTTCATGTAGATTATAGTTTGTTTATGTAGGGTTTGCTGAATAAATCTAAAAACCTTGTTGGGTAAAACTTTTAGACCTTTTGGCCATCAAAAAGTAATGGATCTGGGAGTGATCGGGGGAAA
>NZ_JASJFB010000397.1:0-1036 GCF_030065455.1 Microcystis sp. M53602_WE12
CGGGCGGCTCCCCAGAACAGTCTCAGCCTGGAAGTTGGTCACTAGCTAGACACTACCTAACAGCCACAGGCGATAGGCTGAGAGGCCAGAGATGCTGTCGTGGCTTTCATCTTACCTCTCAGCGGTTTTTGAGATGTTGCATAGTTTTTAAGCTTAACCAGGACTGCGGGTTAAATAGTTGGGGAGGTTTTGGGGACGGCGAACGGTGTATATTCCAGCAGTAAGCTCAGACGCATTTAAATTTAGATTGTCGATGCTTGAAGCCTTTGGCTGACATCGATTACTCGATCAACTTAAACGTCGAAAAGCTTAACACCATGGCAACACCATGATGAGTTGATATACTCTAAGGATAGCATCTTGAAATATTGAGTCAATGGAAGTTATTTAAGTAATAGATGACACATTATGTTTTTAACAAAACATCCCGATCTGAAGCTAAACATTCCTTGGTATTTAACTCAAATTAGTTTTTTGCTGTTGCCTATCAACCCCTTATGGGGAATGTTAGTTATTTGTACAGCGATTATAATAATTTTTAGATTAAAATATAGAGTCATTATTTCTCAATATATTAATTGGGGATTTGCTATCTTAGGTGGCTCATTAATAATGACCAGCCTTTTTGCCTTTGATCGGGTTTCTGCCATCTCTGGATTGATAAATTTTTTCCCTTACTTCATTATTTTTGCTGGACTCAGCCAACTACTTTACTCAGTGAGTACATTAGAACAATTAGCAAGGATAATATACTTTGGTTCAGTTCCTATAACCGTGTTAGGCTTTGGACAAATTTGGTGGGGGTTACAAGGAGAAATACAAAATATATTGATCCCTGGATGGTATTTAAGAGCAATGGGCAATCCTTCTGGTAGGATGTCATCTTTATTTTATCGGCTCTTCGGGACTTGGTATGGTTCGATATGGGGGCATAAATCGACTAAATCCTTATCTGGCAAGAGATTTAATTGATTAGTTCGCTCTAGAGCAAAAACAATTGACAAAAATCGCTAAATGCCTTTCTCTATAAGGGTTC
>NZ_JASJFB010000119.1:0-1469 GCF_030065455.1 Microcystis sp. M53602_WE12
CACCCCACACCCTGTCCCCACGAAAAACTTTTTCAGCAGACCCTAATTAGGGGTCTCAAGACCCCCCCTAGCGGCCACCGAGAAAACCTTCACCAGCTAAGTATTTTTACTCAAGTCTCTGGAGGGGGACAGCTTATGTGACAGTTGAGGGTGCGGAATGTGGGTTTCAGGGAAAAAGTGCCTAAATTTCCCCCCGATCACTCCCATATCCAGTACTTTTTGATTGCCAAATTGATTGACCTTATGGATTGCATGATTTAAGCTGTGTGAGTTAGATCACTCAGGTAGTCGCAAAACTCAAGTTTGAATTGTGCCTATGATTCCCGTTTTGTCACCATTTTCAAAAGTACAGGCGATCGCCGTAACAAGAACCGACGGTAGTGATCCGATAGTAGTGGCGTAGCTCTCTTGCTTATCTAGCCTGAGTTGTGTAGAATATTTACTAATAAAAATAATTACCTGACAAATGTCAAGAATTTGCTTTTTATGATTGCTGTTTTTATCAATATCTTCTCTTGGATCATTAAACTTTGGTTGGATGGCGATGAAGATTTAGAACAGAATCTTCTGACAAAAGATTCACAAGCTTCAATATTTAGTTGTCCTAAATGTGGTTCTTGCCATACCATCAAAAATGGTTCTACACATAATGGCAAACCGAAACGTAAGGGTAAAAATTGTGGTCAACCGTTGGTAATTAATCCTAGTCATAAAACCGTCTCTAACGAAACCCAAAAATTAATAAATCTCCTGCTACTAGAAAGAATTTCTCTGCGAGGAATTGCTAGAGTAACTGGAGTGAGTTGGTCATGTTTACAAAACTATCTTAATAATAAATTTAACCAATTTCCTCGCCAGGTATAGGTAACAGACAAACCTAAAGGCAAATTAATCATAGAATTGGATGAGTTATAGTCATTATTATTTTGTAATAAAATTTAGGTATATATTTGGTTAGCTATCGATAGAACTACCCGAGAAATAATTGGTTGTTATTTAGGAGATAGAAGCCGTAAATCAGCTAAAAAGCTCTGGAAAAGTCTCCCATGAGTTTATCGACAATGTGCTGTTGCTTACACAGACTTTTGGGAGTTATATAAGACAGTAATTCCTCGTAAAAGTCATCGGGCAGTAGGTAAAGAAACTGGTCAAACTAATCCTATTGAAAGATTAAACAATACTCTTCGACAAAGAATTTCTAGATTGGTCAGACAGAGTCTATCGTTCTCCAAAAAAATGGATAATCATATCGGGGCTATCTGGTATTTCATCTTCCACCATCGATAAAAATCTATGATTAAACCCACATTCCGCCCCCTAAAAATCTATGAATGAACTACCCCGCCGCAAGCGGACGGGGTATCAGAATCAAAATAGACTCAATTGTAGATTTTGGTGTAGCTGCAGGTATTCTTTATCTTGTTCTTTTACATATCTCGCTATCATACCTTCATCCCCATGCTTTCCTA
>NZ_JASJFB010000222.1:0-3867 GCF_030065455.1 Microcystis sp. M53602_WE12
GGGGGTCAATTACCTAATTTTCAGGGAAAAAGTCCCTGAATTTCCCCCTGATCACTCCCATATCTGGTACTTTTTGAGGGGAAAAAAGTCCAAAAGTCTTATCCAACAAGGTTTTTAGATTTATTCAGCAAGCCCTAATTAATCTGGGTAATTCTGGGGCTTTACATGGTTATATTGCCATTATTTTAAGTGCTGCTTTATTCGCTTTAGTAACATCTCGAAAACTAGGGGTATTATTGGACTCCAGCACTGCTTTTACTATGAAAAATGGTAATAAACGCTCTCCTGATATAGCTTTTTTTGCTAAGGAACATCTGCAAGGATTGGAAGAATTGCCGACGGGTTTTTTAGAAGGTGGGCCAGATTTAGTGGTAGAAATTCTCTCTCCGGGGAATACAGTGGCAGAAATCGAGGACAAAATTGCCGAGTATTTTGCCAATGGGACTCGTTTGCTCTGGGTTATCAGTCCCCGTCAACACTATGTTTTAGTTTATCGTTGCGGGTACGAACCGCAGGGATTATTAACATCAGGAGATTTTCTGGAGGGGGAAGATGTGGTTCCGGGGTTCACTTTTCTGGTGGCTGATTTGTTTCAAAAACTATCTTTTTGAATCTTTCTTCTCAACAAATCGGCTAATAAATCGGCACTGTCACTAATAGCTAGATGAGAAGCTTGTTGGGCCATGGCGGCCAATTTTTCGGGATTAGACCATAAATCGAGGACTAATTCGCCTAAAAACTGAGCAGTTAACTCATTTTGACGGTAAAGATAAGCGGCTTGAGCTTCAGCGAAAACTTGGGCATTATAGAACTGATGGTCTTCGGCAGCAAAAGGATAGGGAATTAAAATCGAAGGCGTACAAGTGATCGCTAATTCTGTTAAAGTGCTGGCTCCGGAGCGACTGATAGCCAGATTAGCTCTTTGCCATAATCCCGCCATATTGTCGTAAAAAGGCCGGGAAAAATAGTTAGAATGGCGCAAACTATCCGCTTCGGGGTCGTTTTCTCCCGTGAGATGCACGATATAAATGCCTTTTTCTAACCATTGGGGAGCGCTTTGTCGCACAAGTTGATTAAGAGCCACGGCCCCTTGAGAACCACCGGCAACGACAATTAAAAAAGCAGTCTCTGGAATCGGTAAATCTAGGGACTGGGGAATGAGAAACTGCTCCCGTACGGGCGTACTAGACCAAGTGGTACGAGTGCCGGGTAAATAGCTGGCGGTTCCCTGAAAACCGAGGGCAACCGTATCGCACCAGCGACCGAGAACTTTCGTGACTTTGCCCGGTATGTAGTTAGATTCGTGTAGGATGACGGGAATATTGGCTAAACGAGCCGCTAAAATGGTCGGGCCTGCGATATAACCCCCGGTGGTAAAAACTGCCGCTATCTGACGTTTTTTGATTAAACTACGCACTTGCCAAATGGCCCGCAGTTGACCGAACAGAATCTTGAGAGTTTTTAACCCGAAACGGGTTTGAAATCCCTCAATGGGGATGGTGTGCAGGGGATAGGTTTTTGGAACTAAGGACTGTTCGAGACGGTCTGGAACTCCTAACCATTCAATCTCGTAATCCGGCAAGCGCTCGGCCAGGGCCAAAGCGGGAAATAAATGACCACCAGTACCACTAGCGGCAATCAATAGACGGGTTGGAGTGCGTGCCATAATTCGAGAGAGGGGAAATTCAGCCCTAGAATGAAATAATCTACCATAGTTATTGATCGATCCTTACACAAACTATCACTAATGCGTAACTTGAACACGATTCCCAATACATTTTTTCGTCAATCCCTCAATTTTTCCCTATCGTTGCTGTTAGGTTTGGGGTTAACTTTTGCCCTTGCTACCGGTCTGCGAGCCGAAAAGCCAGAAACTGCTCCGGCTAATTTAAAAACGCTTATCTCCAAAATCGAAACGGCGGCTAATGAGCGAAATCTCAAGCAATTAATGGAGTTTTATAGTCCGAAATTTACTAACTCCGATGGCTTGACCTACGAAAAAACTAAAAAGGCTTTAACTCATTTTTGGGAACGTTATAACAATCTACAATACACCACGACTCTCGAATCTTGGAGTCGTTCTGGTGATAAGTTAACGGCCAATACAATTACTAAAATTACCGGGACGGGAAAGGTGCAGGGACGAGTGGTGGGAATGAATGCTACGATTCGTTCTCGTCAACAATTTCAAGGGAATAAACTGGTTTATCAGGAGATTTTAAGCGAGAGAGTTGAGTTAAGCACCGGCAAAAATCCCCCCAGTATTCAGGTGAGAATTCCCGAGAGGGTGAAAGTGGGTCAAGAATTTGATTTTGATGTGATTGTCCGCGAACCTTTAGGGGATGATTTATTGGCCGGAACGGCGATCGATGAGAAAGTAGATATTGAGCGTTATATTAATACAAAGCCTCTAGAATTGGAATTATTACAGTCCGGCGGTTTATTTAAGCGGGTAAAAGCGCCGGCAACACCGGAAAATCGCTGGTTATCGGCGATTTTAATCCAAGGCGATGGGATTGTTGTCGTTACTCAACGGGTTAAGGTAGAAAAGTAATTTTTATCTGGGTGTTGCGGCAAAAAGCTTGTTGGTGGGGTGTGGGGTGTAGGGTGTGGGGTGTAGGGTTTTATTTCCCCCTTTCACTCCAATGGCTGGCACTTTCAGGCAATTTAATCCTTATTTTTGCCGTTTTTGAACCCTCAAAAATTAATTATGCAAGAGGTTTAATAAATACTCTGATTAAGCATAGAGGTGGGAAACATCGCTCGTCCATACTTTAAATTTTGTTAAATTTACTTGACCAAAAGAAGTTGTTAGGGAAGCATCGACGGCATCTAAGCCGCGAGTCATTAAAATCCGCCCGATTCTGGGGGTGTTATGACGAGCATCAAAGGTGTACCATTGATGGTCTAAATAAACTTCAAACCAAGCACTAAAATCCATCGGTAGAGGTTGGGGAGAAATACCGATATCTCCGAGATAGCCGGAGGCATAACGGGCGGGAATATTTAGGCAACGGCAAAAAGTCAAAGCTAGATGGTTAAAATCGCGACAAACCCCCGTTCTTTCCCGATAGACATCATAGGCGGTTTTCGTCACCCGCGCGTATTCGTAACCAAAACGAATGTGACTATGAACCCAATCACAAACCGCTTGTACCCTTGCCCAACCGGGGGGAGTTTGTCCGAAAAGTTCCCAGGCAATTTCCGAAAGCAAATCCACTTCACAATAACGGCTACTCATTAGGTAGGGAAAAACTTGGGTTGGTAACTCTGCTAGAGGAATTTCTTGGGCATTCCCATTAACGATATCGGGTTTCCATTCATTCTCGATAACCGCTTCATTGTGAATGCGAATCTGTCCGTCGGGTAAAATTAGACGACTGGTTCGATTACCGAAGCTATCTAAAAATTCTTCTATTTTTGTTGCCGGTTCCACCTGCAAATTTTCCGATTGTCTAACTTGATTTAAAATTGAGGGGTGTAGATAAAGTTTTAACAACATGACCACGGGTAAGGGGGCATCAAAGCCAAATTCATAACCAACATGGATTAACATTAGGACTCCTATCTAAATGAAATTTTGTCAGGATTGGTAGAGATGAAACGCCAATAATCGCCAGACTGAAAAAAGTTAGGCCTGACTACTTAGGGGCTGCTGAAAAAGTTTTTCGTGGGGGCAGGGTGTGGGGTGTGGGGTGTGGGGTGTGGGGTTTTACCCATTTTCAGGTGGTCAATTACCTAATTTTCAGGGAAAAAATCCCTAAATTTTCCCGCCAATTACTCCAATGTTAGGCACTTTTTCAGGGAAAAAAAGTCTAAAAGCCTTATCCAACAAGGTTTTTATATTTATTCAGCAAACCCTACTTA
>NZ_JASJFB010000292.1:0-3622 GCF_030065455.1 Microcystis sp. M53602_WE12
GCCAGAGAGTCGATAGCTAGGGAAAGGGAGGGAGTAACTTGATTGACTCGTGACGCTAGTTTCATAGTATTTTACCCTGAAAGGGCTTTTCTGATGACCTACACAACCTTTAGTATTGTCCATCACCTCGATTGTTCTGGGTGTTTTTTTATATAATCTCCGGAATTGCGGCGCTTAGGGATGGGTGTGGGGTGTGGGGGGTGGGGGGTGGGGTGGGGGGTGTGGGGGGGGGGGGTGGGTTGGGGGGGGTGGAGGGATGGGGTTTGGGGTGATGGGGTGTGGGGTGTGGGGTGATGAGGAGAACAAAGCTGCTTTTTGCCTTTTGCCTTTTGCCTTTTGCCTTTTGCCTTTTGCCTTTTGCCTGTTGCCTTTTGCCTTTTGCCTTCGTTATTGAGGATTTTTTCTTTTCGAGGGTTTTTGTTTGCTGGTAGGGAGTAGGGGAGCGGTTAATTTTTCGTAGAGTTCAAAGAGGTATTCAATACGGTTTAATTCACTGGTAAAGGGTTGGGGACGATAACACAAATCAACGGCTTTGTCAAGTTTTTGGTGAGCTTTGAGCAAGTCCGGAGGCATGGTTAAAGGATCGTATAAATCCGCAAGGCTACTATCGGGATATTTTACCCTAGTATCTAGCACAGCTTGAGCGCAAGTTTCAACGGTTTGTTTTTGTTTGTCGGTGATATTTTCTGGAAAGGGGTAGTTATTATAAACGATGGTGTTTGAATAACGGTAATCACTTTTTAATCGTCCGCAAACATATTTAACCCATGTCATGTGCATTGCTGAAGTAAGAATACCAAATAAATATAAATCAGCACTGGCAACAAAGAGACAACTATTATTAGCAATATAATCTGGACTAAAGAAACCGAACGGAATATATTTTCTATTCTCCGAAGAGTGACTTGGTATTAAAATATAGCTGGTTTTTGGCTGTCTATTTTCAGTAAATAATGTTGGGAACTGCGACCATTTAATTGTCGCAACTTTAGAACTAGCCAAACGCATTTCTTTAACAGCTTCTACTCTTTTTAATAATAGAGGCAACTGCTTTAATTCTTTAGGCTGTATTTCTGTTAACCAAAAACACCAGCGTCTTTTATTATTCAGAAACTCATCAGCAGAAATAAAAGGCTTAATAAATTTTTCTCCTGCGGGTTCTTGTCGAATATACTGTTCTTTTTCCTCGTCATTCATCAGAAGATTACCACCATCTGTAGGTTGGCTGCCTTTGATCATTTCAGGCACGTTACAAATGGGTTTTATTTTCTTTAAAATGATTAAATCATTTCCTTCTGTCAGGTAAGGATTAATATTTTTAACCTTTCTTTCTGTTGGTTCACCTTTAATATCAGCATAATCAAAAATACGTTTATTGTCAATATCTTCTAGCCCAAAACCAATAATAACACAATGAACTGCGGCGTTTCCTTTTGCTTCATTACTCCAGCTAAAAGTTCGATAGGCAAAATGAATTTTTATTTTATATTTTTGATAAAGCTCTTGCCAAAGAACACCAACTTGTTCACCCTGAGAAATAGAATTTGTACTAACTAAAGCGCAACGAATTAAACTATTTTGAATAAATTCAGCCGCTTTAATATACCATGCCGTCACATAATCTAAAACACCTGCTCCTTTAACTTCGCCTAAAACATTATTCATGTCAGCCTTTTGGTCGGCATTTTGTAACTGTTTCCCCACAAAAGGAGGATTCCCTAAAATAAAATTGAGCTTTTCTTTTGATACAATTTCCTCCCAATCAATCCGTAAGGCATTTCCATGAACAATCTTTGCCGCTTTTTTCAATGGCAAACGCACAAAATATTGACCAAAAGTATTACTAACTTTAATATTCATCTGATGATCAATTAACCACATTGCCACCTCAGCCACCCTCACCGCAAACTCATCGTATTCAATACCAGCAAACTGATTGACATCTACCTGAATAATCCTACTAATATCTATTACTAACTGCCCCGTTTTATCTAACTCCTGTAATACCAAAATCTCTAAATCGCGTAACTCCCGATAGGTAATAATTAAAAAATTGCCGCAACCACAGGCAGGATCGAGAAAATATAAATTAGCAATCTTTTTCTGAAATTCTAGTAATTTATTGCGATTGCCTTTAATCTTCTCAAATTCCCTGTGTAAATCATCTAAAAATAACGGTTTAATCACCTTTTGAATATTTTTCTCGGAGGTATAATGCGCCCCTAAATTGCGTCGCTCTTTTGGATTCATTACCGCTTGAAACATAGAGCCAAAAATAGCAGGGGAAATTTTTCCCCAATCAAAAGCACAAGCTTCTAATAACATGACTCGCATCTTGCTATCAAAAGCCGCTAAAGGTAAAGACTCCTCAAATAACTTGCCATTTATGTAGGGAAATTGAGTTAAATTTTCATCGAGATTTTTTAATCTTTTTTCTTCTGGTGTATTCAAAACCTGAAAAATAGCATCAATGTGCATCGCCAAATCACTACCATCTTCCTTGGTATGTAGATCGATATATTCCCAGAAAATCCCCTTATTAAAAATACCCGTATCATCGGCAAATAAACAAAATAATAAACGCACTAGATAAACTTCCAAATCATGCCCTATATAACCAATTTCTTTGAGGCAATCATGAAGTTTTCCCATTAACTCGGCGGCTTGAATATTGACGGGATCTTCGTCTTTATAAACTCGCTTTTCATAACCAGCAATAAAATCAAATAAATGAACGTTATCAACAAAATTACTTAATTCAAATTCCCATTGATTGCCCGAATCTAAATCATATAATTTAAACCGTTGAAAATCCGATACTAAAATATAACGCGGTAACTCATGTTCCTTTAAATTGGGAAAATAATCCTTAGCCTGTTGTGTGGCTTTTTCTAAATCTTTCCCCTTCGATTTATGCTCAACTAAAATCGTTCCTTTCCAGAGTAAATCAATAAAACCCTGTTTATTATCTGCTTTTTTTATCGGTTGCTCAAAACTGGCTACCCTACGCCGTGAAATGCCAAAGACATGAAAAAACTCATTCCAAAAAGATTGAGATTCTGCTTTTTCTGAAGTCTCTCCTTGCCACTCTTTTTGAAAGGTAATCGCGCGATTTTTAATTTCATTCCAACTTAAAGGCATAGTTTTAACTCCTTATCTTTCGCGGGTTTGCTCAAAGATAGTAGAAAATGGTGTAGGGAGCCAGATGCAGTCAGTAAGGGATACAGATAAGTAGCTGGTTATAATTAAATTAAACATGAATTTTAGGTTCGATCCCCCCTGCCCCCCTTAATAAGGGGGGTGCCGATAGGCGGGGGTATCTGAAACTTTTTAATACCCACCTACTTAGTATTAATCCGGTAGATATTCAGGATTGAGGATATCAATTTTGGCAAAAGGACAGATATCAGGAAAAGTTTTTTTATCTAACCCTGTTTCTCTAGCGGCAAGTAGGCAAGCATTTTGATAACACTGATCAAAAACTTCCTTAAAATATACCTTGAGACTGGGACTATCTTCAAAAAATTCTAACAATCTCAAACATTGTTCGGTGATAGAATACTGCCAATTATGAGAACGTTTAGAGGGTTGATACTTCCATTTAAGGAGGTGAAGCAATAGC
>NZ_JASJFB010000591.1:0-7476 GCF_030065455.1 Microcystis sp. M53602_WE12
CTTTATCCCTTTTTCTAGCAGTCAGAGTAGTCATCTCTACCTGAGCGTTGGCATTCAAAATCACTTGACCACCACGAACACAGGTATAAAAACCGTCCACATCGCCATCTCTGGCGGGGATTCGGGTAAAACCCCCAGGACAATTAGGGTCATTAGCAACCGCTGCTAACATATCGGTGACGGGGGAATGTTGCCAAGTATTAATATCTGCGGGGGTGATGTAGTTGCCATTAGCGTCCAAGTCCGGACCATAGCGCCACAAGACTCGCGGACCGGTTAAGCTGTTTTGAGGGTCTGCGGTATAGTAAACGATCTGTTGAGTGAGTGGAGCATTACCGGGATTGTTGGGGTCGGGAATTTGGAAAGCAAGAACTGCTTGCGCTCCTTTGTTTGCTTTTATTGTTTCCCAATTGGGTACTTTATCCGTCTTGATCACATCTTCCCTCGGAAGGATAATTCTTGCCCGTCTCAGGTCGTCTGAAACAAACTCTAGAGTACGATTAAGATTATTTCGGATTTCACTATCGGCATTAGCTCGATAATTGCTTCTGAGCAGGTTAATCACGCCAATTCCCGACACCAAGACGGCAATCAGCATCATTACACCTGCCAGTAAAACTTCTGTAATCGTGAAACCCGCGTGTCGAAATGGTTGGTGAGCTTGTCGAACCAACAGAGCGGATTTTTTCTGTAAACGACCTAAGTGATTGATATACTCTAAATAAAAACGCATAGTTTTAACCCGTGCCAATTCCTATTTTCTATACTTCCCTAGACATTTAACATTATATTGCAGTCCCAGAGATTTGATCAAACTAGGTGATTCTGTTCACAGCTATTAACCGCTTTGGGGAGCAGGTGATTTTACTGGTGAGTTTTTCGTACACTTGTATTATTATAATGGTTGAGCCTCAAGGAGATAAGAAGGCCCAAGCACTGGTTACAATCAAGGATAAGTAATTTTTCGATCGATGTCATCTAAAAATAATCATGCGTCTCTTACACACCATGCTCCGGGTCAATAACTTGCAGGAATCTCTACAATTTTACTGCGATGTGCTAGGAATGAAGTTACTGCGCCAGAAAGACTATCCCAATGGTCAATTTACCCTCGCTTTCGTCGGTTATGGCGATGAGGCTAATCATGCTGTCATCGAACTGACCTATAATTGGGGAGTCGATCGCTACGAAGTGGGTAATGCTTACGGTCATATTGCCCTAGGCGTGGATGATATCCATAGCACCTGTGAGAAAATTAAAGTCCTTGGTGGTAATGTTACCAGGGAGCCGGGCCCGATGAAACACGGTTCTACGGTGATTGCTTTCGTGGAAGATCCTAATGGCTACAAGATCGAGTTAATTCAACTAGGAACCCAAGCTGCTGCCGTGGCTACGGCTTAATCAAAAACTTATGACTGTTGAAATTGAACGGAAGTTTCTGGTTAAAGGGGATTCTTGGCGATCGCTTGCGACTGGCAAGTTGTATCGTCAGGGATATATTCCTACCCAAGATGGATTGACAACTGTGCGAGTTCGTGTGGTTGGAGAGCGGGGTTATTTAACCATTAAAGGCAAGACTGAGGGCATTAGTCGTCAGGAATTCGAGTATGTAATTCCCCTAGAAGATGCGGCGCTCATGTTAGAAAACCTCTGTAAGAAACCTTTAATTGAAAAGATTCGTCATCGCATTTCTCTGGATAATTTAACTTGGGAAGTTGATGAATTTTGGGGGGATAATCAAGGTTTGATTATGGCTGAAATTGAGTTAGAACAAGAGGATCAAGTCATTACTATTCCCGATTGGATCGGCGAAGAAGTCACGGGAGATGAGCGATACTACAATATCAATTTACAGAAATTTCCCTATAAAATGTGGTGATTGTAGTATTAATTTACTCCCAGTTTAACTCTGGGTAGATAGGGCTTTTTCTGTTTCGTTTAGCTTATTCGTTACCCGTCGGAGAACGCCATTAATAAAGCGATAACCTTCATCATCAGAATAACGTTTGGCTAATTCGATCGCCTCATTGATTGCTACTTTTTGAGGTATATCCAGATAGAGCATTTCTGCCACGGCAATTTGCAGGATATCCCGATCGATTCTTGGTAAACGATGTAGTTGCCAATCCACTAAAGCACCGGTTAATTCCTGTTCGATTTCCGCACGACGACGATAGACTGTACCGATTAATTCTAGGGCATATTCCCGCACTTCGTACTGACTAGATAACTGGACAATTTCGGGAAAATCTATCACGGTTCCTAAACGATTAATGGCATTGTGGGTAAGAGAAATTGCTTCTTTTACCATGGTTTGGGCGCTTTTTAGATTTGTTGCCTTAGTATCACTAGCGAGAATCCGTTCATTACCACGACTAATTTCAGCGGCAGCGGTTTCTAAGGTTTCTTGAATTTCGACGGTTAAGGTTCTAACTGCAACTAAAATTAAATCGTTTAAAGTTTGCTGTTCTAGGTTTTCAGGATTGCCTTTAATCTGACTTAAACTCAAAAGGGCAAGTTCTCGAGCAATGCGACGGGGTTGTTGACGGGGAGGCATAGAAATTTAGAAGGAGAGGAAAGAGAATTATACAACTTTATCGATCGCTATCCGGTTGGGTTAATTTTTCTCGGCGATCAATTCTTGACTAACATCTATTTTAGCATAAAAGCTGCCAAGATTTAACTTTTCAAGTTTTAATTAGACAAAAGACAATATCTATCTTGAATCTCCCCTAATTTAGTCTCAGCTTCTTGAGCATTAATGGCTAATTGGGCAAACTCTAGAAAGCGTTTTAATTCCTTGCGTAATAAATTCCTTTCTACTTCCCAGGTTTCTCGATCTAAGGTGGGTGGCATAACGATCATATCAAATAAAGTGGCCTGTTTTTTATCGGGATGGGGGCGCAATATTCGCCCGCGACGCTGAATAAATTGTCGAGGATTACCACTACTAGCCAGAATGACTGCGTTTTGAATTGATGGCAGATCTACTCCCTCATCTAAACATCTAATTGCCACTAATCCTTGCAGATAACCCTCCTCAAATTGTTGGCGAATTTTTTCTCGTTCTTCTAGGGAAGTTTCTGCGGTGTAGATAGCAACTCGATAACCTAATTGATTGCCTAACAAATGAGTAACTGCCTCTACCTGACGACGATAATTAGCAGTGTAATTTTCCAGATAACCATCCCCACAATAAAACAAAGTATGATCCGTATCTAAACGCTCTTGCATCAGTTGTTGTAAAGCCTGTAATTTATTACTTGCTGAACCAACTAATCGCGATCTTTGCATTAACAAAGCGGTGAGGTTTTCATTACCATTTAAATTACTATTTTTCTGCAAAGTCCAGCCGATTCTTTGGGTTAATTTTGCGTATAATAAAGCCTCATTATCGGTTAATTCAACCAATACTGGATAATAAAAATAACTGACTAAAGCTCCTTTTCTAATAGCATCACCTAGGGTAAATTCTGGTTGTAGAATTTGTCCAAAATATTCAAGAATAGCGTCGGTTCCTTCCTGATCAAAATATCTTTCAGGAGTGGCAGATAAAGCCAATCTTAGACCTAAAGAACGGGGTAATAATTCTTCTAATCGGGGGGAACCTAAATTATGGGCTTCATCACCAACGATTAAAGTTTTATCGGGAAAAAATTTTATTTGTGATTGAAACCCCTCGCTAATAAAAGTTGAGTTAGTAGTTAAAATAGTGACAAATTTTTGATTACCCGCTTGCACATTATATAATTCTGTGGATAGTTGACTTTGCCATGTATGGACACTTTCGTAGGCTAAAATCGGTTTAAGATTAAATTTTTCCGCTTCTCGTTGCCATTGATTGACTAGGTGACGATAGGGACAAATTACTAATAATACTTGCAGTTCTATCGCTTCGTAAAGTTCCATGGCAATAGCTAAAGCAGTAATAGTTTTACCGCTGCCGGTGGCCATTTTTAAAGTTCCTCGTCCCCGATTACGAAACCAACTGATAATCGCTGTATTTTGGTAGTCTCTCAATTCTAAATTGGGAGGAATTCTAGGAATACCAGAGGGATTAACTCGATAGAATCCTCGCAATTCAGCAACTTGTCTGAGCTTGCGGGAATTAAGAAAATCTCTAGTTATTTTTTCCCAATCTATCCAGCAACTATTCATAGAACCTCTTGGAAAAATCAAAAATTGTTGTTAGGGTTAGGAGTCAGGATTCGGTCGTCAGGATTCGGTCGTCAGGATTCGGTCGTCAGGAGATTGTTTTTATTTAGGGTTTGCTGTTCGCAAGAGGTTTATACTAAATCCTGTTTAAAAGGTATAGGGGAGCAGCGGAGCGCCGGAGCAGGGAGAAACAATCCATAGCTTGGGAGTTCATCACACTATTAAAAATAGTTTTTGTATAAGCTCAAAAATAGCAAAAAGCCAAAAAGCTAAAAGCTAAACGTTGCTACCTATACAATTGGGATGGACTAAAAAGACCATCCCACAGCTGTCAAACCACTCTTAACTGTTATCCTAGAAACCTAGGGAATGATTGAGATAATTTACCTGGTCGCTACTTCTTCTTTTTGGGGAGTATTTTGCCGAAGTTTTTCTTGATCTTTGCGACGTTTTTTAGCATAAAGTTGGATTGTCACCGCCATTAATACCACTAAAGCTACAATTAACCAAGTGGTCAAATCGAGGGGTAATTGATTTTTAAATACTGCCAAAAGGACAATAACTACCAATAACAGGGTTGGTGCTTCATTTAAGGCCCGAAATTGCTGTCCCGTCCAATTACATTCCCCTTTTTCTAGCTTTTTCATGATGCGACCACAGTAGAAATGATAGAGCAGTAAAAGAGCCACAAAGGATAATTTAATATGTAACCATCCCGATTTTAAAATTTCTGGTTCTGTGGAGATTAAACCGATCGCCATGGCCACGGTGACAATCATCCCAGGTGTGGTAATGATATTGTAGAGTCGCTTCTCCATGATCTCGTATTGCGCTTTCAGAATAGCTTGTGCGGGTTCGGTTTGTGTTGCTGCCTCCGCATGATAGACAAACAAACGTACCAAATAAAATAGTCCCGCAAACCAAACAACTACCCCAATCAGGTGAAATGCTTTAAACCAATAGTAAGCCATAGTCTATATTGTGATGTGAGTCCCGAATTAATTAGTCTAAGAGTTATCCATAGTTACTAATTCTGTACGCAAACGTCGCACTTTGAATCAGCTTTGTACGCTTTGACCCGTACAGGGCTAACTACAAGCCTCTCTATCGGATTCTTGCTAAATGCAACCTCTCCGACTACCTTTCTCCCTATATTTAATGAACCATTAATATCTGCTCCATAGAGATAACCTGACGAACTTCTAAACAATCCTCTTTTAACTCTCTTGCCCAAATATTTTTCTTGTTTGCCAATTGGTTCCAAATCTAAGAAACTACATTTAGACGTATAGCTTTCATTAGTCGTAATGACTTTTATTCCGACTAAAATTGCCTTGTAAGTTAGTTGTTCAATAAATCTTGAGTGAGGAATATTCACAAATGACTGATTATTTCTATCCCCAATATTAAGGTTTTGTTTCCAGCCTTGATTCTGACCAATAACTAAAAGGTTAATTTGATGAGCTAGTAATTTATCAATAATAGATCTACTAGCGGTGTGGAGGTAATAATCCACCTGGCAATTACGCTTTAAAGTTAAACCTTGTATTCTTTTACTGGTCTTCTGTAAACTGGGTAATTCCGATTTGAGTTTAGCTAGTGTCTTGTTGTATTTTTGATTGCATGATTTTAACGCTTTCCCACATAGTAAAGTTGGCTTAAATTCGGGAATATTAGAGGTGACAGCTGCTAGGTTATTTAATCCTAAATCAACAAAAGCATATCTTTCTCCCTCCTGACTTGGTGGGGATGGTTGTTCATAGACAATCTCTAGATAATAAGCGCCCGATTTAGGAATAATTCTGACCTCTAAGACTTCTTTTAAATTGGTTTTAAACTCTAAATTAGTTCCTGAGAGTTTGATTAAACCCTGCTTCAAGGCTTTTTTAGAGATGGCTTGATAGTTATAAGTTAAAACGTTTCTACCTTTTTTCTTATCTTTATAGCGTGGTAATTTCGGCTCTCCTGTAAATTTATTAGGCGATTTTTTGAATTGTTCTTCTGCTTTTTGATAGGATTTAAAAGTTTTTTCTACTTGCTTTAATACTAACTGGCTTACTTTAGCTGGTAACGCTTGATAATCTGCGCTTGTTTTCAAAGCATGGTGTAACTCAGTCATGGTTAGAAATGGCTGATGTGAAAAGAAAGCTTGACGGTTTAAATAGACAGCACAGTTATAGAGATTCTTTGATAAAAATGCCAACTTATCAAATGCTAAATAATTCTTTTTATTAAATTTGATTAGATGTCTTTGAACTAATTTCATGCTCTTCCTCCAAGCACTTAATTAAACATTCAGTTTTTCTTGTTCTTTGTCTTATCGAATACAGTCGAGCGCAAAATGAAGTGATTATGCTGACAAAATCTGGCATTAAATCATCTTTTCTTTCCTCGGCTAAATTGACTACTTCTATGTGTCGGTTTGTTTGGGCTAAAAGAACTTTTAAATAATTAAACCCTACTCTACTCAATCGGTCTTTATGTTCTACGACAATCAAGTTATAATCAGTTTGTTCTAGAAGTTTTAATAATAGCTTTCTCTGGTCATTAACCCCACTTCCTACTTCTTTAACTACTCTGACAATTTGATAGCCTTTCGCCGTACAATAAGCCTCTAATCTTTTCGCCTGAGTCTCCAAGTTAGATTTATTTTCTGAACTAGAAACTCTTGCATAAATAGCAACTTTATTTTCACGCACTGAACGGTCATCTTCAAAAATAATAATTGTTCCTGTGGGAAGACGTTCTCCTTGTAACTGCCCTCGATTCCACATCCTCCAAGCAGTGTCATAACTGATCCCCTTTTTCTTGGCATAATCTGATAGTTTCATTTGAACTGTAAGGTAAACTTGCACTAACCACAGTAGCAGTCGTTTGCTGTTATTTGCGTATATTTTTGACAAAACTTTACAATACTTTCCCAGACTATCCCTATACAAAAGTTTAGACGGAAAATAGGGGTTGCGGGTTAGGGAGCAGGGAGAGGGATGTGGGGTGTGGGGTGTGGGGTGTAGGGTGTGGGGTGTGGGGAGCTTTTTCAGTAAACAATAAACTAAAAACTCACATCTGATAACTGATAACTGATAACTGATAACTGATAACTGTCTCCTAACCCAATGTTGGACAAAGATAAGCAAAAATTATTGATTAACTCCAAAAACTTGAGAATATTTAAATTAACATTCCGCAATATTTACAAATTCTTAAGAATTAATTGAGAAAGATTTTTATTTAACAACGATGTTGTAATGGTTACAGCGATTTGATAGAATTTCATAGTGGGTTATTTTGTGCTTTTTTGAGCAGCAATAGTTGAAACCC
>NZ_JASJFB010000560.1:0-24534 GCF_030065455.1 Microcystis sp. M53602_WE12
GACTTTCAAAAACCTTGCATTATCCTTCTTGTGGTACATCGCTTGGTACAAAAAACAAGGGCAACAAAGCCTGAAACGACCGACTCCTGACGACCGGCTACTGACTCCTACCCCCAGGAAAAACTTTTTCAGCAGACCCTAAATATAGCAATTCTTAAACTTCACTGGTTATTTCACAGTCTTGCCGTACAATGGAGATGCAGAACAGTTCTTCCGATAGTTATTGTGTTCTATTAGCTAAAAACGCTTAATATAGGAGATAAATAGCCTAAAATGTCCAAAGTGGTCGATATTAACAATCCACTGATCGATCCAACTCCTCCAGAGGTTCACTTAACTAATGCACCTCTAGTGTGTGTGCTTGGACAAGTACGGTTCCCACAAATTCTGGCCGTTGAGGATAGGAAATTTGTGACTCCATTTCAGGAAGCTATTAGAACAAAGTATCCTAAGTTACGGCAGGAACGAACTTATCAATTAACTTTTGATAATCAAGAAAAAGATGCCGTCAGATCTCAAGCTGAGGTTATCTGGCAATTTACAGATGCCAATAATCATTGGCGAGTCTCATTAGCGTCTAATTTTGTAGCCTTAGACACATCAAAGTATGTCAGTCGTCAGGACTTTTTAGAGCGAATGAGAGAAGTTTTAACTGCGGTTAATGAACATATTCAACCCAACCTTGTTGAGCGAATCGGTATTAGATATGTTGATCGTATTGAGGGTATTGATGTAGAGAATATTTCTAATTTAGTCAGATCAGAACTGATAAATATTACAGCGTCAACATTTCAAGAACATATTCTTCAAAGTTATAATGAATCTCTGTTTCAGTTACCTGATACCAAAGAGACACTTTTAGCAAGATGGGGATTGATTCCGGGTAACGCTACTTTTGATCCAAATGTCTTTAAACCGATTGATCAACCGAGTTGGTTTCTTGATTTAGATATGTCTATTTCAGAGAATCAAGAATTTGACGTTGAAAAAATTTTAGAGGATGCAAAACGATTTTCTGAAAGAATTTATACTTTTTTTAGATGGTCAGTAACCGAAGAATTTCTAAGACGCTTTGGAGGTGAACAATGAGTAACTTAGTGATTGAACGTTCAAATACTTTTGGCTCAATCAATCCTCAAAAACGATTTAGAATGATTCCTGGTATTGCGGAATCCAGTACCATTGGCTATGATAATCTTGCCGCTCAAAAGTTACTAGCGATTTCAGAAAGAACTAATAGCGGAATAGTTATTCCGAAGCAAAACCCTCATCTTTTTCAAGATAGTCAAAAAGCGATTAATGAACTCAGAAAAACCAGTGGACTGACCTGGGAGCAAGTTGCTAAACTATTTAATGTTTCACGTCGAAGCATTCATTTTTGGGCAAGTGGACAGCCTCTAGCTAGTGACAATGAGGAGAAATTAAATAGATTACTGGGAGTGATTAGATATATTGATCGAGGAAGTGCAAGTCTTAACCGTAAGTTATTATTGAATCCTAATGCTGATGGGGAACTGCCTTTAGACCAATTAATATCAGGAGAATATGATAAAGTAAGAGAGAATCTTGGGCGTGGTAATCCACCCAAAAGACCGCAATTAAGACCTTTGTCTGAGGAGGAGAGTGAGCTTCGTAGGCCTTTACCACCGGAGATATTAATTGATGCTTTACAAGATTCTATTCATCATGATGTTGGACGTTCTAGACCTGCTAAAACATTGAGGAGTGGTCAAAATCGCAGTGGAAAGCAAACAGATTGATCTCATTAACAATGAGTTACAAACATGGTGTCAAGGGGATTTTGTTTTAGGAGAACAGCGGTTTGTTCATCGATTTAATCCTCAATTTCCTCTTACACCTGATTCTACAAAGCAAGATGGTGAAGAAAATGATCTTGTAGAATCGGAAGTAAAAGGTCTAGTTGTTGTTACACAAACTTGCGATATTGTCCGTTCTTGTTGTGAACGTCCTTTTCTAGAAGTTGTTCCTCTGGTAGAAATTGAAGCTGAAAAAATTAGTGAGATAAAAAAAGGCAGACGACCTCAATACGCTTACATTGAAGGATTTGCCAAACTAAACTTAGTAGCTGATCTCGATAGGGTAATGACAGCCGAAAAAGCATTGATCTTACAATGGAATCGTCAACAGGGTTGTGTAACTGATCAAGAAAAAAGACTCTTAAGACAAGCGATAGCAAGAAAAAGAATTCGTTTTGCTTTTCCAGATGATTTTGTTCAATTTGTCAGTAAACTTCAAAACCGGATGCAAGATAAGCATACTAAACAAAGTGATGAAGGGGAAGCCTTACGAGCTTTGCGGGAAATTAGAGTTAGTGCAAGACCTTCGTGGAATGATGAAAATCCTGAACTTATGTTTTATTTTATTCGTGAAGAAGAACAAGAGGACTATAATGACATTGGATGGGACAAATGGCTAGATAAGTGGTTAAATTTATTACCTAACTCTGGACGTTTTCAGTCTGATGGTTTAGTAGTAAGCTTAGAAGATATGACCGCAAAAGATTATGTTGAGAGTGATCAACTGGATCTTGAGCATTTGTCTATGGCCCAAAGCAATATTGAAAATTTAGATTTATAGAAAACTATAATTACAAAAGTTTTCCAAATATTGTCGCAATTCTGATACTGGTGAGATACAAAGTCTCCAGTTTTAGGGAAGAGGGAGAAACAAGCTGATGGCTAAAAAACTGATAACTGATATTAGTTACTGTACCTCATGATACTGAAAAATCTCTAGTCATTTCGATCGCAATTGAGAAGACCAATATTAGACCAGTGGAGGCTTTCACCGGTCAAGAATGTCTAGAATTTATTGAGAATGACTAAATTTTCTTGACATTAATTCTGATTTATGGCAGCGTCGGGGTTGTCAAGTCCTCCCAGACGATTGAAGGGCCAAAAACGCACCACGGCGCGACCGATTAAGTTGTCCCGGGGAACGAAGCCCCAAGCGTGGGAATCATAACTATTATTGCGATTATCGCCCAAAACCAAATATTGATCGGGGGGAACTGTCACCGGTCCGAAAGTATAATTAGGTTCTTCGGCGATATACTTTTCCGCTAAAACTTTACCGTTGACGTGAACTAGACCGTTTTTGACTTCCACCTTATCCCCCGGTAGTCCAATCACCCGTTTAATAAAAGCATCATGAAAATTTTGAGCTTTGAGAGCGGCTGTCGGACTAAAAACCACTATATCACCCCGTTCTGGCTTCTGAAAATGATAGCTAACTTTCTCGATAATTAGGCGATCGTTAATCTGGAGAGTGGGTTCCATGGAAGAAGAGGGAATATAACGGGCCTCGGCCACAAAAGTGCGGATGCCAAAAGCCAAAATTCCAGCCGTGACAATGGTTTTAACTGCTTCTAGCCAAGGGTTTTCTTGGGGGACGGGAGGAGGAGAGGGTTTTTCGGATTTATGGTTCAAGCTTTCAGCCATAGAATTTAAACTTTTGAGAAGGATTAAGCCAATACGCTCTTTAATGTTCTAGTCTAGTGATAGTAGCAGCGTAGATAATATTTTAAGACAATTTTCCCACATATACTGGATCACTGTTAATTTGTCAACGCCGCATCCTGCTGCCTGAAGGGGAATTTCCTCGGGGGTAGAAAAAGGCAATGCAGTCCCTCAAAAAGGCAAGTTTTTCGCCGCTATTAGAGGAAAAACGTTAAATTCGAGGATTGAACCCCTAATCTCCCTTAAAAGTCTCTTCTCCGTCACTACTTAGACCTATGTTTGCACAAATTCCCGAACGATCAATGCACTATCTGCGATGGGTTGTGACCATCGCTTGGTTAATTCTGATATTTTCTCTGTTTTTTGACCCGATTTCGGCACAATTAACCGATCCTAACAATCTTTCTAGTCCCCTGAGAGTTGATCCCGATGTGTGCATTAAAGTCCAGGGGGTTTGCCTACCCCAATCCTCCTATCAGTTAGCTGCGCCGATTTTTTGGGGAATAGTGGTTCCTAGTAGCATTTTTATCTTATTAGTATTCGGTCACGAACTCTGGCGGCGTATCTGTCCTTTATCCTTTCTTTCTCAAATACCGCGCGCTTTGGGTAAACAGCGTCAGAAAAAATACACCGATAAATCGGGGAAAGTCCGCTATGAAATCTATAAAGTGCCGAAAAACTCTTGGTTAGCCCGGAATTATCTCTATCTACAATTAAGTCTGTTATTTTTGGGTTTATGCGGACGGATTCTCTTTGATAATTCCGATCGCTTAGTCTTGGGTAGCTTTTTAATCTTGACTATTCTAGCGGCGATCTTTGTGGGTTACTGGTATGGAGGCAAATCTTGGTGTAACTATTTCTGTCCCTTGAGTCCAGTGGAAAGGATTTACGGTGAACCGAGGGGTTTACTGAATAGTACCGCTCACGAAGACAGTCGCGGTGGGATTACTCAATCTATGTGTCGTATTGTCCATGAAGATGGTAGCGAACAAA
This sequence comes from Microcystis sp. M53602_WE12, assembly GCF_030065455.1. Lineage (NCBI taxonomy): Bacteria > Bacillati > Cyanobacteriota > Cyanophyceae > Chroococcales > Microcystaceae > Microcystis > Microcystis sp. M53602_WE12. The sequence continues at coordinate 4,473 of NZ_JASJFB010000560.1, forward strand.
GTGCCTGTGTTGCCTGTCAGAGTCCCTGTATCGATATCGATGCGGAAAGATCCTATTGGGATGGGATTACTAAGAGCGATCACCAATGGCTTTATTACGGTTATTTTGGCTTAGTTTTTGGCTATTTTATCTATTATTATCTCTATGCTGGCAATTGGGACTATTATTTCTCTGGAGCTTGGGCGCACGAAGAAACTCAACTAGAATCCCTCTTTCAACCGGGTTTTTATCTTGCAGGTCAGGCAATTGCGATTCCGAAGCTGGTAGCTGTCCCCTTAACTTTGGCAATCTGCACTTTTTTGGGTTACTTTCTCGGTAAAAAAGTTGAAAATGCCTATAAAGTCTATAGAATCCGCAAAAAGTCGCCCTTACCGACCGAAATTATCCGTCACCGCGTCTTTACTGTCGGAACTTTTCTGATTTTCAATTTCTTCTTTATTTTCGCTGGTCGTCCTTTTATTAATCTTTTGCCAAAATTTTGGTATTATTTCGCTGATATTTTACCGGCTGTTTTGAGTAGTTTATGGTTATATCGCACCTGGACAAGGGATCCCGACCGTTACCAACGAGAAGGACTAGCGGGAAGATTGCGTAAACAGTTGGGTAAACTGGGTCTCGATACGGCTAAATATCTTGATGGGCGATCGCTGTCAGCTTTGCACGCGGATGAGGTGTATGTATTGGCCAAGATACTGCCGGATTTCAGCCACCAGAAGTGTTTAAAAGCCTCCAAAGCCTTGTTAAAAGAGGCTTTGGAGGAGGGATATACTGACTTCGGCCACAGCCTCGAAATCCTAGAACAAATGCGCTTAGAGTTGACGATTACCGAGGCCGAACATCAGGCAATTCTAACGGAGTTGGGTGTGGAATCGGCCGAACTTCTCGATCCGGACAAGCAGTATAGTCGCGAGGATTGGTTGCGTTTGCAGAGTTACCGCGATGCTTTGTTAGAAAGTTTGTTGGTGACTTGGAAAAAAGACCCCGATCGCCGGGTGGGGTCAGAATTGCTGGAAGTGTTAACCGGTAAGAGTTCCAGGGAGGCGATCAAGCATTTATTGACGGAATTGCCGGCCTCGGAAACGGAAACTGTCGAGTCTTTGCGTCGGGAGTACGGAGTTACCGGTCAGGAGGAGGAAACGATTCTCCATCGTCCTCTGTCCCGTCAATTATGGCAAAATATCGCCCGCGCTTTTCAGGTCTTTGATCGTCTATCTTTTAGTAGTGACAGCGATCGTGATCAACAGGAAAGAATTTTATTGGAAAGATTCCAGCTATTCGATAGTGATAGCTCTGGACAAATTAGCCTTGAGGAGTTAAAAGCTTGTCTTCAGGCGATCGAACCGGGGGTGACAGACAAGGAAATCGAAGCTATGTTACACCATGCCGATGCCGGTCGCGATCATCAGATTAGTTTTCCGGAGTTTCGCGACCTACTGCACCAATTCCACCAATAAACTGTCTTAGATAAGGAGTCTTTATTTTCCCTGACTCCTTTTTTTCTTTAAAAAAATAGCTGTTCGCAGGCAGGCACGGATTCCCATTATACTAGAAAGTATAAGGCAAGTTGAGGGATTTTGTCAAGCTTTTTTGAGAAAAAATTTCGAGGTTTCGCTGAACTGTATGAGGGTAAATCCAATAGGGACTATAGAGAGGGAGATTTAATAGCAAAATGTAGTATATTCGTTTCTATTTCAGTTATGGTTTCTGGAAATCGCTGATTGTTAAAATTGATCTGCTCGGAATATAGATGATAGGCTGTATTGTAAAAGTTACGAAGGATAAAAGCAATAAATATGCTGGGTGTTAAAGGGGAGGACACTGGAATTCGGCAGTTTTTGAATTGTCCTAGGGTGAGATGACATCTGGGGTGATGAATCTCTTGAAAATTATCAGGATCGTAATCAAATCTAATCGGTACAGCTACAATATTTTTGTCGATAATATCGGCAAATATCTCATCTTCTTCATATAGTTCTGGCTCATTTTGAAAAGATTCTAAATAAGGGGATGAGAAGAAAGCTAGTCTATGGGATAATAACTGCGATCCTTGGAAGCGATAAAGTAATTGAATCAAGGCTCCATCAATCATTTTAATATTATAATTCTTACCGCGATCAAGCTCATCATAAATATCTTGATAGGCAACATTTTTTAGGGCAATGGATAAGTCGGAACTATTGGCATAGCTAATCTCAGAAATATTTTGACTCAATTTATTCAAAGTCGGAAAGTTCTGCTGACTTGATAATCCTACTTCTATCAATTTAGCCGTTAAATTTTTAACATCCTTAAAGATATTCTGAACATTAAGCATTTCTTAACTATTCTTGGAATATTTTGATAATTTCGTTTTTTTCATCTGATGAAAATTCTATACTTTTTAACTTGGCAATTAATTCTTGCTTTTCCCTGTCATTTTTATATCTCTTGGTATTAAGAGTATCTCGATAAACCTTCTTCATTTGTTGAAGTTCTTCGGGGGTTGGATAGGTAAACTCAAGAGCAAAATTTCTCGATTTAATTTCCTGAAATTCCCTCTCTAAAGCTTGCATATTTGCTCCATAACCAATAACTCTTAACCAAGCTTTACTTCTAGTCATCGCTGTAAATAAAATATTGCGGTTACTAGCAATTTGTGAACCAGATAAACATTCTTGAGCGTTAATGAAATAAACCATTGCCGCTTCATTGCCTTTTGCACGATAAATCTGTGTAAAAGCAATCGAGTTTTCTTGAAAAAACTCATCGGGAGAAGATGTGCTACCTGCTAAATGAGAATTAATATTTTTTGTAAATAACATTTCTCTAGCTTTTCCAAAAACGTTGCGAGCATTTTTAGGTATTGGATGGATAACCATAATATCTTGGCATCTTAATTCATCTTCCTTGAGATTCTTGGCAATTTGTTCCACTAGCCATTCAAATTGCTCCTGATTGTTATCGAAAGATTTAAAGTTGATAATATCATCGATAGAAGAATGTTCTTCAAGGAATTTAGGACTGGTTTTGGGGGTTCTAATCAGTTTAACAAATTCTCCTGATTTTAATTCTCCTTCTTCAACCTCATAACCAATATCTTGCCATAATTGAGGATTATCAAACATTTGAATTAGTCCCTGTGGATAATAAACTCCAAAACCTAGAGCATGAGCAGAGGACAGAATAGGACGAGAATTTCTGTAACAAGTATTTAAAACCACATCTTGTTGGGGTTCGCTGGGTAAATTCTCCAATTTAACTCTAGGATTACCATGATTATCATTTCCAAAAATAACTTCGGGAGAATGCATGACTTTACTATTTAAGCTTTGCAACTCATCATAGGCATAAACTAAACGTTTATCATCTTTCAAGATTTCATAGCAGAGTCTTAAGAAGTCTTGAGGAAAATCTTGAGCTTCATCAATTAAAATAAGATCATAATATTGATGAAATTTTTTAATCTCTCGGAAGGCTTTTTGACAGACAAACTCAAAAGGGTCTTCATTCAACAAATATGTTAGGTTGTTTGCTTGACTAAAATCTAAATATTCAATATTATGTCGTTTACATAGCTCATAATAAATTCCTTCTATCTCAGGACTTCCCCAAGCGTGAATAATTTTTACTTTTTCCCAGTCTGGTTCGGAATTTTTATGCTCATAACTAAACCGAGTAATTAAATCTTTGTATTGATCCTTTAACGAGCGTGTATAGAAGGTAACAGCAATATTCCAATCGGGATGAGTTGCATGAAGATAAGCTACTTTCAGCGCTAAGACAATTGTTTTTCCCGAACCTGCTAAACCTCTAATTCTTTGTACACCTTTAGTGGTTTCTAAAACAGCCTTATTTTGAGTTTCATCAAGATTAGCGATAGAATCTTCTAATTTTTTTAACTTTGCTCCCCTAGAATCTGGTTTAACAACATAACTGCGAGCGTCTTTTTTTCTAATGGTTGTAACAGCTTGTATAACTGAGTTGACTTTCTCGAAATATTCAGAATCATTGCCTTGACATTTCTTGATAAAATCATCAAGATCTTTATCTTTAATAAGAACAGGATATTCCTCTGGGTTAATTCCTTCTGGATAATTATTCCAAATCGGTGCATAGGTGGCTACAGAAATGTTAACTATTAGCTTTCTTTTTTGAACAAGCTCTTTATAAGACAGCAGTTTTGCTTCTAACTTGGTTATGCTCTCGTCTTGAGTGCCTTCAATATCCAAATCATAATTTTTTCCCTCATCAATATTAAAAATAATAACCCCTTGCTGACGAGAGACTAATAGAGCATCAATTTGATATCCTCCTTGGGGAGTTCCAATAATAGGATAGCCGATATACAATGTTCCCTCTATATCTGTTCTTTCCTCAAAATATTTAGCTAATCTTTGAGAAGATACAGGTTTAGCTGAAGAACCGCGAATAACGTTAACCATAATTTTTACCTCGGGAGTTCTTTTAGCAGAATCATTAGATGCCTATTGATTCTTGAGGAGGGCAACAAAATTACTATAGCATTTTTTCAACCATCAAGTCATGTTATGATTATCGGTTAATCCCCAGTTTTGACCTAAAGCTATAAATTATAGCTATTAAGTAGGGAGGCACAATTATTTGTAGGATGGGTTAGCGGTAGCGTAACATGAGTGGGCGTTGGGTTTCATGCTTCAACCCAACCTACGTTCTATAAATATAGATATTAACCTCTCACAATAAACCGCGATAGCGGATAAAAACGAGGATTACTGCCCAGGAACCTAAAGCTACTTTAACGGCGACTAAAATATTTAGTATCGGTAAAATACCACCACTAAATAGCGCACCTAATTCCCCGTGGGGTAACTCAAATCCTGAGAGAGTAATGGCAGCCAAAACAATAAAAACTAAGACGGAAATTTTCTCCCATGTTGCCGCTTGCCAACGGCGATAAATTGCTTGCATCCATTCGGGAGACGAGGTAATTGCTATTAAACCAATTGCCGTACCTCCGGCGACTCCGGCGGCAAAACCTCCCCCCGGACTTAAATGTCCGCGGATAGCTAATTCAATGCCCACTAAAGCGGTAATTGTTGCCCCTAAACGGGCTAAAATAATTGAAGGTTGGTCGGTAAATTGATGGATTTTACTGGCGGGTTTTTCGGTGGCTAAAAGAAAATTTGCCCCCATAATGGCAATGGTAAAAACGACCACTTCATAGATGGTATCGTAGAGACGATTACGAAAAATAACCACCGAAACCGCATTAGGAACACCGCCGTCGCGCACTAGGGATTCAACAATTTCTAAGGATGATACAGAGGAAGCAGTATTGGGAATAATTACCATTTTGATAGCGAAGGCAATGGCGGCTAGAGTATAAATCCATTTCATTAGTGTTTCTCCTCTAATTTTGGGGTTTCAATACAAGTTAAAGTTGTGTTGGCTGCCGTTAATTCATTTTTAAAAATATCGTAGAGATAGGGTAATCTAATTGTGGTTTCGTAGGAGATAGTTTCTGGATTGTCTTGACGGATACAGACGGCATGAACATCTTTATCCCTAAGTGCCTGTTGCAAAGCTTGTTTATCACTGTAGGCAACTAATTCTAAACGCATAAAACGTTTACTTAAAACCGTTTGTAGTTGAGTTTTTAACTGTTCTAAAACTGTATCGTTTTCCTCCGCAATTACTCCTAAACGCATCACTAAAGAGGAACGAATCGCCACCGCGTAGAGAGTTACGGCTAACATGGTTCCCATCAAAGCTTCGGTTAAAGACACATCTGCTGCCCCTAATAAAGCATAAACTAAGGCTGCTATTGCTCCCAAAACCCCGCGAATTACTAGAGCTTGGTAGGGATTAGATTGTAACATCACCATCGCCGCAGTTAAAGGCAAGAGGGCAACAATAACATAGAGATAACTTTCATTCATCTTTAATTCTACTCTCGATCGCTAGAAGTATAAGCTAAAACGTAGCCTAACATGGTGTTCCAAATTGCTAAGGAAATTATTGCCAATAACAATAAAGGCCAATTTTGGGGAACTTTCAAAAGTAGCCCGAAAATAATCGCCATAGAACCCAAGGTATCAGCGACAGATAGACCATGTAATTTATATAATACCGAGCGCTTGTCTAAAAGATGCGCCGTTCCCCAAAACCAGAAAAAAACTCCGATAGCGATGCAGATATAACTGAAAATGTTAATCATGATTCGTTCAGTCGTTTAAGAATTTGTGCTAATAACATAAAGCCAGCATTACCGACACTGAGAATAATCACTGCTACCACTCCAATCATCCAATCATCCCGCAGAACTGAAACTACTAGAATAATAATCGATGATTTACTGGAAGCACTGGCAAAGGCGGCCATTTTTTGCCAGATGTCATCATTTTTGGCCACTTCATAAAGGGGAATTAATAGGGCGACAATCATGGCAATGAGAACAATATTCATTCCTGGGAACTCCGTTTAATTAGATGAACTTCATAACCCTCATTTTCCTTGTATTCGGTGACGATAGTTTTCGGGGTAAAGGTAATGAGAAATATATCCCAAAAAGCCAGTCTGGGTGAACGTTTAACCGAAATTCTCTCCAAAATAATTTCTTCTTCCTTGTGGGGACGAAAGATAATTTCAAACGCTTCTTTATAAGCTTGGGGAATAGCCATAAAGACTTTAATTATTACCTTTAACCAATCGCCTAAAGTTTCGCTAGAGGCGAAATTACGGGGCAAAAGAAAAGCAATAGCCACCCCGATCATAATATTAGCGGGGGTAAAATTAGCGGTGAGTAAAAACCACATAGTTAAACGCAGAATTATATGTCCGATCATGCTAAGACCATCCAAAACAATAGAACTAACATTATACTCATCATACCGACGAGATTATCAAATTGTTCCCAGGCTCGCGATAATTTTAGGGATAACTTTTTGAAAACTCCCAGATATAACCACCACCCGGCACCGATGACGGCTAAAGCTTTGATAAGATTGGGGAGATTATAAGCTTCAACATAGACGGCATTGGCTAAAAATAGGGCGGCAAGGAGCAGAATTATTGCTATCCAGAAACCGATAGTTAGCTTCTGTTTACTTTCGCCACCAGCGTGGGGTAAAAAGATAAATTTAGCAAAGGAAATCGCCGTCCCCACCGCCACAAGATTGATCATAATCTCTTGCCAGGGGACTAAATTTTTCATCGTTAACGCTTTCGCACCAAAACCAGATAATAGGGGGAATCCAGAGATAGAAAAACTAGCAACCACTAGGGCAATCCAGAGAGAATTAGGGATCGATTGTTGCTGTAATTCTTTAAAATTGCGACTGGGTAAAACTCCCGCTAACAGAAATAGGCAAGATTTAACTAAACCGTGGGTAAGGGTATAAAAACCACTGACTACCGGGGCGGCTAAAATAAAACCTAACTGGGAAATAGTATGGAAGGCTAACATCCGCTTGCTATCCTTTTCAAACACTGCGTATGACACGCCAAAAATCGCCGTTAGCACCCCGAAAAGCCGAATTAGGACATCCAAATCCTCTAGGATTAAAGCACAGCGCAGGAGGGGAAAAATGCCAGCTTTTACCACCACCCCCGACATCAGCGCCGAGACGGAGGTTTCCGATTCCGAGTGTGTCATCGGTAGCCATAATCCCGAGACAAAGATTCCCCCTTTGACTAATAATCCCATGAAGATTAAAGCCAAGGCTTCGGGAGGTGCGCCCTTTAAACCAGCAAAAGCAAAGGAATTATTGGCTTTATAGACTAAAACTGCGCCAATAAGGTAAAATAACATCGCCACATTGCTGATAAACAGATAACGCAGGGCAACCCAGAGAGAGCGATCGCTGCGAGGATAGGCAATCACCAGAAAAGCGGCAATACTAATTACTTCTAAGGCAACGTAAACGCTAATAAAATCCTCACAGACGAAGACAGAATTAATGCTGCCGTGAAGAATGATAGCTTGGGCGTAAAAAAAGGCGGTTTTGCTACTTTCCCAGTTATAAAAAATAACTGCCATCGTCACCAGGGCATTGGTGAGGATAAAATAGGCACTTAACTGATCGGCTACCAGTCTCACGCCATAATTATCTAGTAGGTTGAGGGTTATGGGGGAGGATTGGCTAAATAGAAGGAGAGAATAGGCGAGAGAGATAATAGTGGTGGCGAGAGCCAGATATTTGTCTAATCGCGGCAATAAATAGATGATAAAGCCGATCAAAAAGGGTAAACTTATCCAAGCGATCGTTAAAGTATTCATGGTGTGTTATTTTTTTCTATCTCGCTGCTGTCGAGGGTGGGGTTATCTTTAGCTAATTTCATTACTCCCACCAGCATTAACGCCTGAATCGAAAAACCGATGACGATCGCTGTTAAAATCACTGCTTGGGGTACAGGATCGGCGTAATTTTGCTGTTTAACTGTACTGAGGATGGGAGTAAACAAACCGTCACGGGAAGAAATCACCACATAGTAGGCGATAACGCCGGTACTCATGACATCCATGGCGATAATCTTCATGATTAAGTTTTTTTTCAGGAATGTTCCTAAAAATCCGCACAAAACGGTGGCGAATACAAACAACTCTAGGAGGGGAATCGTCACTGGGCTTCTTGATTAGATTTGGTTATGAGTCAAAATATTTCTTCTAATTATCCTCGATCGAGTCCTATTTATCAAAAAATTCTCAAGATTATGGGGGGAATTTTCGGGCGGCCAATAGATTGTTTTGGATCTATAATTATTATTGAAAAAAATAAAAGCAAGCGGTTTCGCTTTAATAATGTATATCTTCCCAGAGGGAGCAATCAGTAATGTTTTGGAAATCTTTGATATTTTTGCTGGCAATAATAACCCGACGACTGGGATATTTTTCTTTGAGTAGCGACCATTGAGCCGATAGGATACAATCTATATCAATATTTTCTTTAACTTTTCAGCCCAAAGATAAGCGGCTTTTTGTAGTAAAATAAAACTGACTTTCTGAAACTTAATTACATTCCTTAACTTATCTAATTCTTGCACGCTTTTACTTCTCGTCTAACCTCATAATCACATAGATCAGATGAAGTCAGACAAGCTCCTCTTGCCAGCAGACGATAAAACCCATTCGGTACATTGATAAACTTCTGTAAATAACTTTTGATCTTCTGGCCAGTCTTCACCGAGCGGGGTTACTAATAAGCTTAAAATGTTAGAGTCCAGAATTACCATCACTCTTTTAATAAAACTCATTCCAGCTAACATTTCTTCACTGCTAACTAACGGCAAAGATAACAGCAAATCTTCTATAGTGATCGTCATGACTTAGATAGCTCCTTAAGAACAACTCATGTTCTCATACTAGAATAATTATCCGAAAGGGATTCGATTGTATTTAGGGCTTGCTGAATAAACCTAAACACCCCACACTCCACGAAAAACTTTTTGCCGCAAACCCTAACTATTGGTTATGTTTCCGCTGCAACTAGCGCACAGACTAATCTTCGCTTTCTTGATCATTCCTCTCTTCAAACCCTAGCCAAAAAAGTAACGCATTCTCAACCTCCATCATTTGCTCAGATGTCAGATTTCCTAATTTACGCAAAAGCTTTGCATGGGGAATTGTAACGATGTTTTGTACATCAAAGACTCCTTCTCTAAGGAAGCGAGCTTGGACTTTCACTTCAAATCTTGAACCACGAGAGCTTGTCGTATGTGGAACCAGAGTCGCTAAGGCACGCTCTTGATTGCGCGCAGGAATACTGATAACCAAACAGGGTCTGACTTTGGCCACATAACCCAGATCAACCAGCCAAACCTGACCACGATCAGGGCTATCCACAGGAAGCTTCTTGATCATCTAATTCTAGAAAAATTCCCTCGGCATTGAGGACTAGATCTTCATCAGATAAGGGCGGAAAATCCAGGTGAATTGTCCGCTTCAGAATCTCTAATAGCAAATCTGAGCGCTCTGAGTCTGTCAAGCGGTCAAAGGTATCTAAAAGTTCCTGAACTATAGCAGTCATAGCGGTTGCCCTATATCTGCTCAATACTATAACACAAGCTTAACAAGGCTCTTAGTCATTGCTTGACAGCCCCAATAAATTCTGAATGTAAGTTTGGAATCCCCCCAAACCGCCATCGTCATCCCAACGCTGTCTGAAAGTTGGTAACTTCTCCAATTCCATCACCTTCCCACCCTGATAGTTGAGAACTTCTCGATAATCAAACATCGCATCTGCTTTGGCTGATACAGGTGGATTATCAAAATCAATAGCCCAAAGCACCTCAACAATTCGATAGATGTCGTAATTATCCTTGCCAATTTCACGTTTGGCTTTGCAGTCGAGAACTTTTACTAAATGGGTAACATACCCTTGCTGCCTGAGTAGTATCAAACTATCTTTTTCGGGTTTATTGGCATTGACTTCATCGTCTTTCCATGCCAGTTTGAAGGAATTAGAAACCTTATATTCCCGATATGCCCATGTACCATCGTGTCGCCTTACATTTTTAGTCCACTTCAGAGCTTGTAAATCCATGTCAATATCTCTAAATAAAACTATAAGTTAAACTCGATCGCGATGACGGCGATCAGCGATAAAAGACTCCACCAATTTAACATCTTCGACACTACCGATCACTAAAGGTGTGCGGTAGTGTAATTTATCGGGAACGATATCTAAAAGATTTGTCACCCCATCACTAGCTTTACCTCCTGCCTGTTCAATTAAAAAAGCAAGGGGAGCAGTTTCATAAATTAAGCGCAATTTTCCCTGGGGATTTTTAACAGTACCCGGATAGAGAAAAACGCCTCCCTGCATTAAAATTCGATGGATATCTCCCACTAATGCCCCACTGTAACGGGCCGTGTAACCATCATGACGGTGGACATAACGAGTATAGTCGCGAATTGCCTCATCCCACTGCCAAAAATTGCCCTCATTGGTACTATAAATCGGACCGTGATCGGGGATAATAATATTCTCTTGGGCGAGGATAAATTCCCCTAAACTGGGGTCAAGGACAAAGGCATGAACACCGCGACCGATCGAGTAAACTAAAATAGTAGAGGGTCCGTAGAGAATATAACCGGCGGCGATTTGTTTACGACCATTTTGCAGTAAATCCCGCGCCTCTCCGTCTAAATCATTGTCTTCCTGTTGACGGATGGCAAAAATCGAACCCACATTTAGGTTAATATCCACATTGGAAGAACCATCGATCGGGTCGTAGAGTAGGGTATAGCGACCGATGGGACAGTTTTCTGGGATATAATAGGGTTTATCCATTTCCTCGGAAGCAAGACGGCAAACTAAACCACTTTGCTTAAAAACCGAGATAAATACCTCATTGGCAAAAACGTCCATTTTCTTGACCGATTCCCCTTGGACGTTGGTTTCTCCAGTAAAACCTAGCACATCCGCCATTAATCCCGCTTTACTGAGACGACGGGCAATTAATTTTCCCGCTAGGGCAATCCGACTCATAATTGCGCTTAAATCCTGCGCGTCGGGGGAAAAGCTTTGTAGTTGTTGCAGGACGTGACGAGAGAGGGTGGTACAATCTCGATCGAGGCTATGTTCGGGGATAGAAAAGGGAATATTGCTAACCATAACTGTAATTGCCAGTGTTGAAGTAAAAAGGGAAACCCGTCTAGTCTCAATTATGACTATGGTTTGATCCTAGCCAAGATTTTCCCTATTGCGGGCCAATTTTTAGATCAGTTTTAGAGTTGGCTAATTTTCCCCTCATTGATCATTAAATTTTGGTCAATAAGTAGCTGTTTATAATTAAATTGAAGATAAATTTTGGTTTCGATCCCCCCTTAATCCTAGGGTTGATTCCGGGTAGGGTTGATTCAAGGTAGGGTTAATTCATGAATCAACCCTACCCTTGATAAGGGGGGTGTCTGACAGTTTTTAACACTAACTAAGCTAAACGGCTTTTACTTCGGATCACCGATATAGACTCCAAAAGGGTTATAGCTGTTGGATCATGCAGGTTAAGCGCCGTTTAGCTTACTTAGTTGCCATCTAACTTGAAGTCGATGGGGATACACCGGGCAAGCGTTTATATTTCAAGTAATAGGCAAAACCTGTTATTAAAACAATAATTATTGTGCCGATACCTAAATAGTTAGGAAGCCAAAAAGCTGCCGCAATGGTGTTAATTTCTCCCGGTTTTAAATGCCAAATTAACTGATTGTCAACTTGTTCTACCGGGGGATTTAATCCTGAGTCATCTTCAATATTTTGACCAGCGAAGGGAGTCTTTAAAGCGAAGTCGATATCGACTAAAGAACCGGGGCTAACGATAATATTTCCCTGTTCAGAAAGTACACCTAAAGCCCGCAAATCAACGGTTAATTTTAAGTTTTTCTGAGTCAAAAAGAACCAATCTCGTTCTGTAACTGCCAGTTTTGAGTCTAGTTGCAGTAACTTTATATCATCGGTATTAGCAGAGTTTTTGATTTTAAAGGAAGAACTAGGATCAAAAAATTGATTAAATTTTTCCTCTAATTCCTGACTATTACTAAAGGGAATAGTCACAATTATTTCTCGTTCGGAAATAGGAGCGGTTTTCCCCTTAAGTAATTTTGCCCTCTGTTCGATACTATTTAACCATTTAGTGGCTTCGGTTTGACTGAGACTGGTTAAGCGTTGTCCGAGGGTGATATGTTGAATAATTTCCCCGTGGTGTTGGTGGGGAAAATTAATGCCCACATCGTAACGGACACAGCCAGTTAAAAAGAGAAAAATACCGCATAAAAAGGGCAGAATAAAGCGGGTTTTTCCGATTTTTTCGGTGGTTGGTTGATTCATAATTAATCTTCTTCTAAGTCGTCATAACTTGCTGAACTGCCACCGCTAACCGTAACTAGATCGATTTGCTGACGATAATAGTCTACATCTTTTATCTCCACTTCTACCTCATCACCGAGACGATAGGCAACGCGATTTTTCCGTCCTACCAAACAGCTATGACGGGCGCGATATTCGTACCAATCATCCTTGAGAGAAGAAACATGGACCAACCCTTCCACTAATAAATCGGAAATTTCCACGAAGAAACCATAGGATTGTACACCGGTAATTAAGCCGCGAAAAACTTGACCCATTCTTTCTTTCATTTTCTCGGCTTTTTTCAATCCTTCTAGGTCTTTTTCCGCATCTTCAGCAATTTTTGAGCGATCATTGAGATGGGAAACAATTAGGTGGCTTTCTTCTTCTAACTCCTCCTGAATTTGGCTCGGTAGAATATTCCAATGAATCTGTCCATGACAGCTATTACTGCCCAAATTAACCCCGACTTTGACGATTTTGCTGCGGCGATCTTTCCCCTCTGTTAATAAGATTTTTAACACCCGTTGTACCCAAAGATCGGCATATCTTTGCAGGGGTGAGAGACAGTGGGTATAATTGCCAGGATAGGCCAAACCAAAATGCTGTAAAGGATGGCTGCTATATCTAACTAATTTGAGAGTTTCTTGCAGGAGATAATTGAGGACTTTCACCGATGTGGAAGCGGAAAAAATGCGGGTGAGATTTTGATAGTCATTGGGTTTAATCTCCTCCTCGGCAGTTAAATTTAATTCTGCCCCTAAATTATTGGCTAATTTGAGTAAATCCTCCAATTCATCCCAATCCGGTTCCGATTGTCCACAGTAGATACAGGGTAAGTGTAAAGCTTGCAAATGTTCAGCGACGACTTTGCCGGCTAAAATTGCCACTTCTGTCAGTAAAGAACGGGCCGGTAAATTATTAGAAGCGAGAACAGTCCCCCCCCGTCCTTCGTCTTTGTAGGGAGAGATTTTGTCTAATTTAATATCAAAACTACCCCGCTGCAGACGTTGGGATTTTAGGGTGGGGCAAACGCTAAAAAATAAATCTTTCAGGGTTTCAACGGTATCGGTGGGGGCAGCTTCGCTATCTTCTTCACTGAGCAGATCGCGCACCTGTTGATAGGTAAAATGTTGATCCACTTGGATGAGGCTGCGGGTGATTTCGTACTCCACTAGCTCCCCCTTGTCATCGAGGGTGACGAGGATAGAAATAGCGGGGCGCTGTTCTTGCGGTGACAGGGAACAACGACTGGTAACGGCAGCCGGGACTAATGGCAGCACTTTTTCGCCTAAATAGACGGCAGTTCCCCGTTTTTTGGCAACTTTATCCAATAATCCGCCCCGTTCAATGTAACGGGCCACATCGCTGATATGAATGGCGACTCGCCAGCGATTTTGGTTGATTTTCTCTAAAGAAAAGGCATTTTCAATGATCGGGGGATAATCCAGGGGGTTGTCATCTTCGATGGTAAAGGTGAAGAGTGGGGTTAAATCTCGCAGTTGTTCTTTTTCGCCACTATCGAAGAAATACGCTAAATTATCGGCAATTTCGAGGGCTTCCGGCGGAAAATTATGGGGTAGATCGTGTTTACAGGAGACGATATCGGTGTCGGCAGCGGCCTCGGCCGTGGAACCGAGAACACGAGTAACTTTACCGATGGGAGGCATTTCCCCTAGGGGATAACGGAGGACGGAAACATGAACGAGGTGATCGATGTTTTCTTGGAGATTTTGACCGTTTTCGAGGAGATTAAGGGTAAATTTCAGGCGATCATCCAGGGGAACCGCCACAAACCGCTCATTTTCCTGTTTTACTTGCGCTAGAAGCGAAGGATTAGCCCGTTCGAGAATTAATCTCACCTCTCCCTCCGGGGAACGACGACGGGTCCCCTCGCGGATGATTTTGACTAAAACTCGATCGCCATTCCAAGCGTTACTTAAATGATTTTTCGAGACGTAGATGTCATCAGCATCTTCGATATCTTGGATAGCAAAGCAAAATTCTTTACTGGAACAGCGCAGCTTTGCTTCTACGACATTTTCCTCGATCACACGACGATAGCGCCCGCGTTCTTTGACAACCATTCCCAGACGTTCCAAAGCACCGAGAATCACTTGCAATTTTTCGCAGCTTTCGGGATCGTCTTCGCAGCCCAGTTTTTTTTCGAGAAGTTTACCCGTAGCTAATTTATCATCACTAAGATGAGAGAGGAGTGTGGCGATCGAGAAGTCCATCTAACAATAATCCTTACTTACAAGACACTGACGGAATCGTGAATAATTAAGTTTAAATACTTAATAATGAGAAGATTGATTTAAACCATTGACTCGAGAGATTATCTCTGTCGGGGTAATTGCGATCGCTGCTGGTGACAGTGAAGGTAAACTGACCAAGCATCGAACCCCCGAACCTACCCTGAGAATTATCGAAGCCTTCGTTAGTATAAGCCAATAGCGAACACCGGCAAACTTTTCGGCGATCGCTAGTCTTTCTGGCAGAAGCTTCAGCCTAGTAGAATCTTGTTGCTGTGGGCAAGGCTAATCCTAGAACTGAAAATTTTATCTAACCTTTAATCTTAGCAAGAACTTGCTAC
Source organism: Microcystis sp. M53602_WE12 (assembly GCF_030065455.1). Taxonomy (NCBI): domain Bacteria; kingdom Bacillati; phylum Cyanobacteriota; class Cyanophyceae; order Chroococcales; family Microcystaceae; genus Microcystis; species Microcystis sp. M53602_WE12. Next base: position 19,869 of record NZ_JASJFB010000560.1, read on the forward strand.
ATTTTTCCATAATTGCGATAGAGTATTCTAATATAAGTACAAAAGAACTCGAAAAAGTCACCATGTTGCAAAAGTTACGCCAACGTTACCCCCAAGTTGCCCTGATTAGTGAGTTAGTTCAAATCGATCACGGCAAGTATATTGTGAAAGCGATCGTCGAAATTGAGGGAAAAACGGTCGTTACAGGTTTAGCTGCGGCAGATACGGTGGAAATCGCCGAAGATAGAGCCAGAGAACGAGCTTTACTGCTTTTAGAGGCTGAAAGCACCCCCGATCTCCAGCTTGTGGAAAAAGTCAGCCCCAATAATATTTCTCTACCAGAAGATTTACCTAAACCCGTCGCTAGTGCCAAAAAATCGACCAAAACGCCTAAAGTCACTGAAATACCTCGTCCTGAAGCTAAAATTGAACCGGAATTACCCCAAGTTAAGGATATTCCCCCAGCTAAAATTGAACCGGAATTACCCCAAGTTAAGGATATTCCCCCAGCTAAAATTGAACCGGAATTACCCCAAGTTAAGGATATTCCTTTACCAGAACCAGAGCCTTTATTATTAGAAATGGAAACCGATAATTACTCCTTATTATCAGAATTGCCAGAAGAAGCGAGTTTAACCGAAGAAGAACCCCCAGAACCGGAACCAGTTGTTGTTATTCCCGAAGAAATCGATTATTCAGTTCTTAAAACTAAAATTGATGTGGAGATGAAACGATTAGCTTGGACCACAGAAAAAGGTCGGGAATACCTGATTTCTACCTATGGCAAAAAGTCCCGTTTACTGCTAACTAATGAGGAGTTATTAGAATTCTATAACTACTTATCTAGTATCAGTGCCTAATCACTAAACCTGCTGCATAAATCAAAAATCTTCCGTTAAGTGAGAAGTCTCCGAGCCAGTATTCTCCGAGTCAGGAGAAGCAGAAAGAAATAGATTATTTTCTAGCAGTAGAAAAGCGATCTTTTTCTGTAAAAATCCTTAAATTAAGGACTTTAATAGCATCTGCGATTAAAAACTCACTTTTGCGGGAGATATAATAAAAAAGTAAGCTATTAGCTGCCAGTCTTTTTCTCCCTATCTCCCTATCTCCCTATCTCCCTATCTCCCTATCTCCCTATCTCCCTATCTCCCTATCTCCCTATCTCCCTATCTCACTGATAACTGATAACTGATAACTGATAACTGATAACTGATAACTGAATTAGTTTCTCACTGCTTCTGTTTCTGCTTCTTTGGGAACAACAACTGGCACTCCGCTGACTGTTTCGATTTGATAAATAACGCGACTTAATTGGGAAGGACAACAGAGAGGATCCGTATCTTTATAGCGATTAAAAACCACAATAATTCGATCGCTATTTTGTAAAACAATTCTCTGAGATGCACCATCAGTGCGGGAATCCATCGGTCGCGGGGAAAGAGTGCCAGCGAATTTACCATCGACAAAAACAAAGTCTTGATAACCCATTGGTCGGCACATTCCATCCACTCCACTCATGGCCGAAATAACGCTAGTTTTACCATAGGTTTGCACGGACCCGTACAGTAACCATCCTGCTTTATTAAGTGCTTGATCATTGGCAGTAATTGCCGGACGAACCTGTTCACGACACTGGTTATCAATCACGGTTTTAACGGGAGATTTGGGGATAGGTGCCTTGGCTTTATTCCAATTAGTTAACGGTCGATCAAACCAAGCTCGCGGAGTCTCTTTTTCTGGGGTTTGGCTAATAACTTCTAATAGCTTCCATGTTTCCGAATTTTGATTATTAGCTGGATTGGAGACGGTTTCAATGCTAACTTTAATTTGATATAAAAATCCTGGTTTATAATCAAATCCCTCGATACTATTGGCGAACAATCTCCAGTTTTCCTCTGGTTTTTCTCGTATCTGTAAACAGTCTTTGGTTGGTCCTTGGCTACAGGGTTGTTTCCTAGAATTGATATAAATTGTCTTTTCCGTGCGCGTGGTGGTCGGTGCGGGGGTAAAAGTGAGGATTCCTAAACCTTCGGGAGTACGATAAAATAACTGTAAATCGCCTTTAGCTGTCACTTGGAATTGTTCCACTCCTTGCAAGGCGGCCAGATATTGATTTTCTTGTTTCATCTGCGGTTCCGGACAAGCTTTTTTGGTAGTAGCGATCGCTTGGTTGATCTGGAACGTGCCATTATTGACTTGATAGCCGGTATTATACTGGTTGCATCCGGCCGAACCACTGAGGATATTTTTCTGGAAAGCGGCAGTAATTTCCGTTTCTTTCACCAAACTTCCGGCTGTCCAACCCCTTAGTTTCCATCGAGTCCCCTCCAAAGGGGAAGTATTAGCGATCGCTGCTTTCCCCGCTAAAGCACAACTTAGGGCAATTGTCAAGAAAATTCCCGTTTTTTTGGCGTTCAAAATTGCTATTCTCCTCGTCAAAGCAACAATTGTATTATGGCGTGGGGTAATCGACTGAGTGGTTAGGATAATTTTTCGGATTTCTCTTTCTGACCATCCCGTGACGGATGAAGAGAGAACAAGTTCCCTCAAACCTTAACCCAGTCAGAAAGTCATCGTTGTCAATAATCACTTTTTGCCCTCAAATGGCCAAAAGTTGACCCCAGTTCACCTTAAGCAGTACAATAAAAACCTTGAGTGACCCCTTAAACAAAAAAAACATCATGGCACAAGGACAAGGATTCGGATTCGGTCTCGGTAAGATTAAAGAATTACAAGACGCTTTCCAAAAAGCGCAACAGGTGCAACAAGGGGCCAAAGTTCTGCAAGAAGAACTGGAAAATATGGAAATTCCCGGCCAGAGTGAAAATGGCTTGGTGACAGTCTATCTCAGTGGCAACCAAGAACCCCGGGGGATTGAAATCGATCCGGCTCTCCTCTCCCAAGATCTGGAGATTGTGGCTGGGTCTATTCTAGAAGCCATGAAAGTCGCCTATAGTGCCTCCACGGAAACCATGCGCAGCAAAATGGAAGAACTGACCAGTGGTTTAAATATCCCCAGTATGTAATCGCTTTTGACGGCAATGGTAAGATGGAAAGTTGGACTAACAAACAAGGAGGTTCAACTTTGCTGACTTTGGGTGTCAATATCGACCATGTGGCCACAATTCGCCAAGCGCGCCGCACCGTGGAACCGGATCCCGTGGCGGCGGCAGTTTTGGCCGAAATCGGTGGTGCTGATGGCATTACCGTTCACTTGCGCGAGGATCGTCGTCATATCCAAGATCGCGATGTGCGGATTCTCCGGCAAACGGTGCGGACTCATCTGAATCTGGAAATGGCCCCGACGGAGGAAATGATCGCCATTGCTCTCGATATTAAACCCGATTATGTCACCCTTGTCCCCGAAAAGCGCCAGGAAGTGACCACGGAAGGGGGGATCGATATGCTGGGCAATTTTGACCGTTTTTGTCGGGTTGTAGAGCGCCTGCAAGCGGCTAATATCCCCGTTAGTTGGTTTATTGATGCCGATTTTGCCCAAATTCAAGCGGCCGCTAATACGGGAGCGAAATTTATTGAACTCCATACCGGTCAATACGCCGAAGCACAACAGGAGAGCGAGCGTCAAGCATCGTTAACAATTCTTAAAGAAGGTTGTGAATACGCTTCCTCTCTGGGTTTGCGGGTGAATGCTGGTCACGGTTTGACCTATTGGAATGTTTATGCCGTCGCCTGTTTGCCCAATATGGAAGAATTGAACATTGGTCACACAATTATCAGTCGTGCGGTTTTGGTCGGGTTGGAACGGGCTGTTAGGGAAATGAAATTGGCTATGCGTGGACAATTGTAAAAGCCATCAGCTATCAGCTAATCTCCCGACTAACGAACAATTACACTGAAAAATTAAAGGAAAGATGATGACAACTTATTATTATTTGGTAGCCAGTCAAAAGTTTTTAGAAGAAGAAGCGATCGAAAAGGAAGTTTTGAAGGAAAGAATCAGGAATTATCAAGAAAAAGGTCAAGAAATTGATTTTTGGTTAATTGCCAATCCAGCTTTTTTAGATACCCCCGCTTTTGCCGATATCAAAAACAAAACTCCCCAACCGGCAGCGGCAATTGTTTCTCTCAACCAACAGTTTATTACTTGGCTGAAATTGCGTCTAGAATACGTTATTACCGGACAGTTTGAAGCTCCTTCCGATAGTATTCCCGAACCGTTAAAATAACCCTTTTTTGTCTGTGGTAAATAAGTGGTTATAATTAAATAGAAGATAGATTTTGGGTTCGATCCCCCCTGCCCCCCTTGATAAGGGGGGTGCCGATCCCCCCTTAATCCCCCCTTAATAAGCTAAGCTAAACGGCGCTTAACCTGCATGATCCAACAGCTATAACCCTTTTGGAGTCTATATCGGTGATCCGAAGTAAAAGCCGTTTAGCTTATCCCTTATAGGGATCTTTCTTAACAATTTTTTCAGTAAGCACTCCAACCCTTATCCTGACTTGATTTCAGTTTTTTCCTTGTCAGTAAGGGTGTCAACAAGGAATATTACAGATTGTTAACCGAGTCTTGAAAGCCTTGTGCTACAAAGGTTTGAAATGTTAAGAAAGATGTGACTAAAGGACAGCCTTAATAAGGGGGGTATCTAACGATTTTTAACACCTACCTAGGGCTTGCTGAATAATGGTAAAACCCTTTTAAAATAAGGCTTTTGACCTGTTAAAGTCC
>NZ_JASJFB010000468.1:0-1868 GCF_030065455.1 Microcystis sp. M53602_WE12
AGAATTTCCGCCGCCCCGTTACTGGGTACAAATCAGGGAAACTCCCAATAAATCTAACGCTTTTTGTTGCAGTTGGGTCGGTCGAGTTATCTTAGAAAAACGATAACTTCCCTCCCTAATCGTACATTCCACTGTATTCAAGCAAATCGTCCCCAAGTCTTCCAACAAAGTCCGAAAGCTATGCACAGGAAAGTTCTCTTGATTCCGTTTTTTTCTCTCTTTAGACTGAGCGGATTCACTGCGACTCGCTTTAATCACATTCAGAGAACCATCATCAATTTCTTCATCCTCAAATAACAAAGGAGCCAAGCACTGTTTTAAATGCCATTCCACATAATAAGCCAACATACATAAAAAGATATGAGCTTTGACTCTATCACCCTTATAATGATAGATAGGACGTACCTTTAAATCAATTGACTTATAACAGCGAAATGCCTCCTCCACTTGAGATAAACTTTTATAAGCTTTAACCGTCGTCGCTGCATCCATCAAAGTTGACTCCAGAGAAGTTCTTAACACATACACACCATCTAAGGCCGTTTCTTGAGCGATTAATTCCAGCTTACGCTGATAAGAAAAGCCTTCTTCTGTTATCTCTAGGTTATAGTATTTATTGACCTTAAACTGATTAAGAACCTTGCCCACTCTCAAAGCTATCTTATCTTGACCCTTTAAAGCTCTTTTCTCCCTTTGAGTCGCCTGAACAATCAAATCTAGTTCCTTCTCTACCGCTTCTAATAATGCCTCTCTTTGTAGTTGATTTTTCTGGGCAATGAAGGGATTCCGACAAGCAATTAATCTTTCATCGGGATAATCTTCACTCTCAAATTCCACCAAGTTTACCTGATCAAATAATCCTAATTGAATCACTTCTACCTCAGCCAGTTTCCGAATTTGAGGCTTAGTTAAACCGGTAATATAGTCTAATCCTTCTAGCGGTTTTACTAATTCCTTGATTTTCGAGTTAGTTAAAATTCCTCTATCACTTACCCAGACCACATTCTCAATCCCCCAACCCTTTCTGACTTTCTCAATTTGTCCACCTAAAGTAGCACCATCTGAGGTGTTTCCTTCAAAGACTTCTACCGCTATCGGACAACCCTTAGCTGAACACAACAAACCAAAAACTATCTGAGTTTTCCCTTTCTTTTTATCTCGGTTATAACCATATTTTCCCAGTTCACAACCATTTCCTTCTAGGTAGGTAGAAGTGACATCATACAAGACTAATGTTCCTGATTCTAAGTGTTTAATTGCTAGGTGCTTCTCAATTTTCTCTTGTTTTTCTAATAACCAATCTAAGGCGTTATATAATTCGTCTTCATCGGCTTTCTCTAAGTCTAACAATTGTCCTAAACTCTGACTGCCAGTCTCGCTATTAAACCCTCTCGCTGTGGCTAGTTTCGATTTAGGATTGATGATTCTTGCCACAATCATCGCCACCACTAAGTTTCTGATTCGTGAGGATTTTTCACTGATTATTTTATCTAAACCTAATTTTTTAATCGTCTCTAAAATAGCCATCACATGACCATGAGGAAGACTTCTAATCACTTCAAAATGATTGGGAATGCCTTCAGTCATGGACAGTGTTGCTCCTTTAAGAGCCAGTTTCAGATTTTCGATAATATCATCGGGTAATTTTGAGAGATTGGCCAGGGTTCTTTTTTTGACTTGATCTCCTTCTCGGTAGGAATCTGGTCGAAGAACAGCGGGGGGGGAATTACGGTTAGGAACTTTTTCTATATACATGGCTATCATTTTAGCAAATGGAGAGAATTCTTTTCCATTAAGAAATGTTACAAATTACATGGGTACATTAAGATAAGTTAAGGGGGTGCATCCATTGATGGATAAGGGTTTTC
>NZ_JASJFB010000165.1:0-1231 GCF_030065455.1 Microcystis sp. M53602_WE12
GAAAACCCGAACGGATTCGTCAATCTGGTGCAGTTGGTGGCGATTCTCTCGATTCCCACCTCCCTGATCTATACCTACGGGGTTTTCGCCGATAATCTCAAGCAAGCTCGGTTAATCTATCTAATTCCCCTCGGTATCTTCATCGGCTTTACGATCATCACAGCGATCGGGGAATATAACGGCAACCAGGCGGTTAACTCCCTGCTAGGGGTGGAGCGAGCGGTTAACTTCGAGGGTAAAGAAGTACGCTTCGGTTGGGCGCAATCGGCCCTGTACGCGGTAACTACCACGGCCACCATGTGCGGTGCGGTGATCGCCATGCACGATTCTTTGATGCCGAACGGCGGCTTCGCCACCCTCTCGAATCTGTTCCTGCAAATCGTTTTCGGCGGCCAGGGAACCGGCACCGCCTACCTGTTTGCCTATCTGATCCTGGCGGTATTCGTCACCGGGCTAATGGTGGGGCGAACCCCCGAATTCCTCGGGCGCAAAATCGAGAAACGGGAAGTGGTGTTAGCGAGTTTTTTAATTCTGCTGGTTCACCCGATCGCCATCCTCATCCCTGGAGCGATCGCCCTTGCCTTTCCCGACTTTCAGGGCATCAGTAACCCCGGCTTTCACGGATTATCTCAAGTTATCTACGAGTACGCTTCCGCCGCCGCCAATAACGGGTCGGGATTCGAGGGACTAGGGGATTCCCAACCTGCGCCGCTTGCGATCGCATCTGGGGCGAAACCGACGATGACCGCTCTCTGGTGGAATCTCAGCGCCTCCTTTAGTTTACTGGCTGGACGGTATATCCCGATCGCCGCCCTGCTCTTGTTAGCCGATGGGATGTCCCGCAAACAACCGGTTCCCGCCACCACCGGAACCCTCCGCACCGATACCGGACTCTTTACCAGCGTGACGGCGGGGGTGATTTTAATTCTCGGTGCGCTGACTTTCTTGCCGATATTAGCCCTCGGGCCGATCGCGGAAGCCTTTCAAATCACCCGGATGATCGGCTAGGAGTTTAGACAGGGTTTGCGGCAAAAAGTTTTTCCGGGGGGTAGGGTGTGGGGTGTGGGGTGTGGGGTGTGGGGTGTGGGGTTTTACCAGTTTTGAGGTGGCCAATTACCTAATTTTCAGGGAAAAAGTGCCTAAATTTCCCCCCGATCACTCCCAGATCCAGTACTTTTTGATTGACAAAAGGTCTAAAAGTCTTACCCAACAAGGTTTTTAGATTTATTCA
>NZ_JASJFB010000751.1:0-10543 GCF_030065455.1 Microcystis sp. M53602_WE12
GGGCATACCGGAACCTTTGGGCTCGATCCAATAAACGCTTGGGGAGAGAATACCTCTACTTTTTCAGAAGCAATTCTGTCTAAGCAAGTAATCTCTGTGAACCAAGAATCCCCGTCTCTTTAGAGCGGGGAGTGTCAAATCCAGACTAACCGTTAGCAATCACCAGACTTTTAAGAACATTTTCGGTCATGGCCGCTAGTTGATCCAATTGTTCCTGATGGCGTTTTGCCTGTTTTTTGGCTTCTACCTTGCGTTTCAGGGCTTCCCGGGCTAAATCATCGCGATTTCTGCTTAAAGCTTCGATCGCTACTCGATTCCATGTTTCTGCTTCTTGAATGGCTTTTTTGTACTGGGGTTGAATTTCATCCCAACTGACCTTAAGATTGCTTAAAGCCCCTTTTAACAGGGTTTGGGCATTGTTGGGGTCGGCTCCGATGAGGGATTTTTTCAGAGGTTCGTAGAGTCCTACCGCTTGTAAATGGGTAATAATCGGGATAAATTCTTCTATCTGTTGACTTTTGCTAATACCGGTCTTACACCAAGTGGCAAAATGTTCGCAGTTGTTAAAAAGAAGATTATATTTCTGCTCCCCCAGACGACTTAGCGCCCTTTCTACCACCACATCGGGGATAAAGGAAAATCCCACCTCCACATAGCGCACCACATAGATTTTACCGCCCCTAGCAAAAGTTTCTAGGGAAGTTCGTTCCACAATCTCGCTCGGTTTTCGATAATGAATGACGCTACCATCACCGCAATCGATGCCATGATGGGCATAAACACCCTGAAGATTGAGCAATTCCCGATAGGCGTATATTTGATCCCCTTTAGCCATATTTTTTTAGTGATAAATTAAACAAGGAGATTATCTATTGAGTCAGTTTTTCCGGTTATTAATAAGCCATTCAGATTTGGGTATTCTGGTTTTCGTGTTTTACTTTTTGTTATGAATTAAAGCCAGCAAACAGCTTAAGTCGAAGATGTTCAAGATTGCTTTAATTCATAACTTATTCTTTTAATAGGCTTTATTTTTGTATTCATGCCCTCAGTTAATCCATTGGTTGTATAATTTTCACAGTAATTATCTAACTGTTGACTCTGTGGAAGGACTCTGGTGGGGCAGCGGAGAAGGAGAATCACTAACCCTCCTAGAGGCGCGATTCCTGATTTTGAAAATATGCGCTGCCGCTTTTTAGCCAGCCTTTCGCCATAATTTTTGATTATCATCCTTGATCCAGAAGAGCCTTTTCTTATTTTACTAAAGAATGCTTAACAGAGAAACACCAGCCAGTATAATAATACAACCAAATAGTCTTTGTTTGATATTTTTTTCATGAAATAAAAAATAGCCATACCCCACACTCATCAATAAACTGCTTTGTTTCACCGCCACTGAATTCGCCGCCACCGTTCAATTAAATCTTTTGCCAGATAAAGATTTAGTCGATTTATGCCCCCCTATCGAACCATAACAAGTAACGAAGAACCGTCAAGGTAAAGTTTTATGACAGGATTCAACGTTTCTGCATCTAGTCAGTCAGGTACTGGTACGATTCAAACTTGAATTGGCCGCTCTCAGACAAGCGAATCAGACACCTGTGACAAGCCTCAATTTACGGAGACTCTATGGCTAAACAATTCAACGGGACAATCGCCCTCGATATTCGTGATTCCGTACCCGATTGGGAACCCTACGCCGAACCGAAAGCACCCCCAAATTCACCGAATATTCTTTACATCGTCATTGACGATACGGGATTTGGTGCCTGGGAAATGTTTGGTGGCAAAATTAAAATGCCCAATTTAGCTAGTATTGCCGAAAAAGGCTTAATTTATACCAACTTTCACACTACCGCTCTTTGTTCTCCCACTCGTTCATCCCTATTAAATGGACGCAATGCTACCAGTAACGGGATGTCTTGTATCGAAGAGGTGACAGCGGGTTTCCCTGGTAATAATGGTCGCATTCCCTTTGAAAATGCCATGATTCCAGCCGTATTGAGTGAGCGTGGCTGGAGTACCTTCGCCCTTGGTAAATGGCACTTAGTGCCAGAAGAAGAGGCAAATATGGCATCCACGAAGCGGCATTGGCCTTTAGGTCGTGGTTTTGAACGCTATTATGGCTTTTTAGGCGGAGAAACCGATCAATGGTATCCAGATCTGGTCTATGATAACCATCTGATTGAACCTCCTTATGGTCCCAATATGGGGGATAAAGAGAACGGTTATCATCTATCGAAAGACCTGGTAGATAAGGCAGTTGCCTTTATCCAAGATCAAAAGGCGATCGCTCCAGATAAACCTTGGCTGATGTACTTCTGTCCCGGTGCCAACCATGCACCCCATCAAATCTGGCCTCAGAAGATCCTAGATTATGATTATAACACGAGCCTGGGAGATCCCGATAATCCAGAAGATTTATCCTTTGTCGAGACAAGTATCTTTAAAGATGGCTATGAAGTCTATCGCACAGAAGTCCTTGCCAAAATGAAAGAATTAGGCATCTTTGGGGATGAGGTAACAACACCCTCGGAGATTAATCCTCATGGTGAAGGTGAGCTTGGAGAACCTAACCCTGACCACACTAAGATCCAAGGAGTTCCTGCTGGTAAGACGTGGCCTCAAACTGATTGGGTAAAACCTTGGGAAGGATTAAGTCCCGAAGAAAAGGCATTATTTATCCGTATGGCCGAGATTTATGCGGCATTCTCCACCTATACCGATGAACAAATTGGTCGTTTGCTCGATTTTCTCGAAGAAACGGGTCAAATGGATAACACCATCATTGTTGCTGTAGCTGATAATGGTGCTAGTGCAGAAGGTGGGCCTAATGGTTCAGTGAATGAAAACCTGTTCTTTAACGGTATTCCCGATGATTTTGACAAGAACTTTGCCCTTCTCCAAGATTTAGGCACACTGAAAACCTATAATCACTATCCTACAGGATGGGCTTGGGGCTTTGATACGCCTTTCAAATACTGGAAACGTTGGTCAGGTTATGAAGGTGGTGCTGCAACTCCCTTTATGATGTGTGGACCGGGTATCGCAGATACGGGGATTCGCAAACAGTACATTCACGCGGTTGACTTAGTACCTACCCTTTACGAAATGTGTGGTGTAGAACCCCCAGAAGTGGTTAAAGGTTACACCCAAAATCCCATTGAGGGAATTAGCTTCGCCTATACTTTCGCTCCCGAATATGCTCAACCTGAGTATCAATTTGCTTACAGACTCTCTGACGAGCAAAAACCCAAGGATGCCAATGGAAAACCCAAGAAAGTGCGAGAAACTCAGTTCTATTCGATGTTAGGAACAAGAGGAGTCTGGTATAAAGGTTGGCACGTTTGTACTGTCCATGCTCCTGCGCCTTCTAATTGGGGTAATTTTGAGAAGGATATCTGGGAATTGTACTGTATGGATGGGGATCTGAAATTGGAATTAACTCCCGATCCGACTCAATCTCGTAACTTAGCTAATGACCCGAAATATGCCGATAAACTCGAACAGATGAAGTATATGTGGTTCGTGCAAGCAGGGTTATACAAAGGTATGCCTATTGATGATCGCTCGGCTATGGGTGGAGATCGTCCCCAATTACGTCCCCCAGCATTTGCTCAAGATGACCCAAAGGATGCTACCTTCAGTTACACCTATTATCCAGGGGGATCAGAAATTCCCGAAGCCGTTGCTCCGAATACCCGAGGTCGTTCTTACGAAATCGAAGCCATTGTTGATTTCTCCACGGGTGAGACTCCTAAAGGGGTAATGATAGCTCATGGAGGAAGTTTTGGTGGATATAGTTTCTATATCTACGAGGGCAAACTCTGTTATGTCTATAACTGGTTAGGACAACAGCAACAGAAGATCACTTGTCCACTCCCTAATCTTGCCGACGAGGAAAATACACTCAAAGTTGTATTTAACAAGAAGCCCAATCAACAACCGGATAGCAAGTTTGGTGGTAGTACCATAGGAGAGGTACAACTCTATATCAATGGTACTAAGCAAAGTACCACGATTGAGGAACCTTTCCCAGAATATTCTGAGCAATTCCTGACTCAACCGGGTAAGTTTGGGGCGGGATTTAATATTGGTCGAGATCCCGGACAGCCTGTATCATCAGACTACGAACATGAGTGCGAGTTTTTCGAGTTTGAAGGTGCGAAGCTGAAAAAAGTCATTGTCACGATTAAAAATGACGCGGGCGCGGGCGCGATCGATCCTGAGACAGAATTAATAGGGATGTTGTGGCGTGACTAATCTGCTTAGTCTGTAGCATAGACCCGATTTGCTTTCAAAGCTGTAGGGGTAATTTCTGCATTGCCCCTACCCACTCTAACCCTTGATAAAATAAAGGCTATATCTTGAGTATGCAAATATCTCAAAACCCCTCATCTGCTCCAGGTAAACCTCCCCATAAAGATCTGATCTGGATTCCGGGGGGAACATTTGAAATGGGGTCAAACAGTCGTAAATATCCTGAAGAAGGACCCGTCCACACCGTAACCGTTAGCGGCTTTTGGATGGATAAATATTTGGTCACTAATAAACAATTTAGAAAATTTGTCAAAGAAACAGGATATATTACCTTTGCTGAAAAACCACCGAAAGCAGAAGATTATCCTAATGCTGATCCTGAAATATTAGTTCCCGGATCTGCCGTTTTTGTGAAACCAGATCGTCCCGTTGATCCTCGTACTGTCTGCTGGTGGCAATATATGCCGGGGGCAAATTGGCGACATCCCGAAGGTACTGGAAGTTCAATTAAAAATCGAGAAAACCATCCTGTAGTACATATTGTCTATGAAGATGCCCTTGCCTATGCAAAATGGGCAGGAAAAGAACTCCCAACTGAAGCACAATGGGAATTTGCTGCACGAGGGGGTTTAGAGGGGGCAGAATTTGCTTGGGGTGATGAATTTATGCCTAATGGTAAAGTCATGGCTAATACTTGGCAAGGACAATTTCCTTGGCAAAATCTCCAACCTCATGCACCCGGTCCAGAAGCAGTAGAAAGCTATCCCCCCAATGGTTATGGACTTTATGACATGATAGGTAATGTCTGGGAATGGACACAAGATTGGTATCAGGAACAACATCCCAAAAACCCGACTAAAGCCTGTTGTACCCCGAAAAATCCCCTAGGCGGAACCGAAGAAGATAGTTATAACCTCAAACTTCATCCCTCAATGCGAAAACCCCGTAAAGTCCTCAAAGGAGGCTCTTTCCTCTGCGCCCCTAACTACTGCGCTCGTTACCGTCCCGCCGCTCGCCATCCCGAAGATATCGACACTTCTACCAATCATATCGGTTTTCGCACAATTTTTTGTCCTGATTAGAATTTATTACCGCTCACAATGACAATTAAGATGGCTCATTATGTTCTATTTTTAAAAGTTTCAGAGGGAAAATAACCAAACAGTTGTTTATAATCAGAGGCAAGATGTCCTCGCTCAAAAAAACCTAATTCTTCGGCAATTTGATAAATTAACGTTAGTTCGGGGTTTTGGGTAATGGATTGATGTAAGGCGTTAAGACGAAGCTTTTTAAAATAATTTTGAGGAGACATTTCTACTCTAGCTTATATGACGCAGCCAAGCACTCTAAGCGATCGTGCTTATATGTCGCCCCAAGAACGAGATCTGGCCTATAAGAAAATGCGTGAAGATTTTGAAGGCTACAAACGTCGTTTAGGCTGCTAATAGTCTAAATTTAGATCTCTTAACTGAAGTTTAATTAATAATTTTTGAGGCGCGTTTCTAACGTGCCTTTTTTCAAAATTTTATTTAAACTTTGGCGATTATAATTGACATTAATTCCTTGCATTTTCACGAGCGCACTTAGGTGTCTCATGCCAACGATACTTTTAGCCAGCACAAAACCTACCCAGCAGCACATCAAGGTAAATGTACTTATGTAAAATAATCATTTTTGGGGAGTGGTTTGAGAAGCTATTTCATTAGTTTTGGTAAAATTATAAGCCTGGCTTATTCACCCTTATTAGGGTATATTTAATTTATGTTCCTATCTATAAAAGCAACTTTTGTATAACTTCTTTCCATATTTGAAGATTTACAGCTTGTCAAAACCTATTGTAGCATTTATCTTAATGGTGAGGCACGAAGTTTTCCTCTGGTGGAGTCGGTCATCAATACCAAATTAGGTTACACTTCATCTTTATGGGAAACGCTGTAAAAATTATCGAGGTAGAAATTGAGAACTATAGCCTAAACACCAGCGATTCAAGCCCCTTTTTGACTGTTAACCCCCTTAACCCAGAGATTATGGATGCTTTTAGTCCCTTTCCCCCTGACTGGACAGAGAATGCTGTTCACGCCTACAATTTTTGTTGTCCTTACTGTGGGGCAAAAGCTAAAGAAGCTCAGGCCGTTTGGATCAATCGCCGCGCACCCGTTTTAGGAGAAGATTCTCGACGTAAATGGCAGGAATTCTATCATTGTCAATGCGATCGAGTTTGGTGGGCCTGGAGTAGTGATCGACCTGCCGAAAATAAGTAATTCTGAATCGGGAATGGAAAATATGGCCGATGTTTATGTTTCTTGGGATGAATACCATCGTCTGATCGAAAAATTAGCAGTAAAAATCGATCATTCTGGTTGGCAATTTGCTCAGATTGTCTGTTTAGCTAAGGGAGGATTGCGCGTCGGTGACATTCTCTGTCGTCTTTTTCGTCAACCCCTAGCCATTCTTTATGCTGCTTCCTACGGGGGGCAAAATCATCAAATTCGGGGAGAATTAACTATTTCCTCGAATTTAGCCATGATCGAACCCAAATTAAAGAGTCCCTTGTTATTAGTGGATGATTTAGTCGATTCGGGAATCACTCTCCAAAAAACCTCGATTTTGTTACAGGAAAAATACGGGATTACCAATATCAAAACTGCGGTGATCTGGTACAAAGCGGCATCAAGAATCAAACCTGACTATTATGTGGAATATTACCCCGATAATCCTTGGATTCATCAACCCTTCGAGCGTTACGAGTTAATTACCCCCAAAGACCTCCTAGAATAAATTCAGTTTAGCATCAGCGGTAGAGAGTTTCCCCTTAAAAATACCACCAAAGAAGATTCATATCTGAAATCGGCAACGCCATCTATTCTCCGTAGGATTCAGCAGTAATTTTGCCCCGAAAAACGATGTAATTATAAACTGTATAGGCTAGTAAAATTGGGATTAAAAAACCCACAAAAGTCAGCATAAACACCAAAGAACTAGGGGCGGCCGCCGCTTGATAAATTGTCACTGACGGGGGAATAATATCGGGGAAAATCAACAATCCCAAACCGATAAAAGAGAGCATAAACAGCAATACTGTCCAGACCATGGGGGTGTTTTCTTCCTTTAGTTGCAAACTCCGCAGTAATAAACCCAGTAAGACCACAGCTAAAATCGGGATGAGGATAAAGATGTAAATTAGTCGAGGGTCAAATAAACGCTGACGGATATGGTCAGAAAGCAGCGGCGTACTGATGGTGATAAAGACAGCACCGATAAAAGTGGTAATAGCGGCAATTTTTGCCGTTTTATAGTGAACTTCCTGTAAATTACCCGTAGTTTTCAGAATTAGGTAAGTGGAACCCACTAAAACATAAGCTTGGATTAAAGTTAGAGAAACTAGAATTGATCGCCATGTTAACCAATCAAAGGGACCGCCGGCAAAATGACCCAATTCATCCACTTTAATGCCCTCAAAAACCGCACCGAGGGCGAATCCTTGCCCCAAAGCGGCCAAAAAACTGCCGAGTCCGAAGGCATAATTCCAGAACAACTTGCGACGAGAATGTTCACGAAACTCGAAGGAAACAGCCCGAAATAACAGCCCCACTACCATAATCACTGCTGGCAGGTATAAAGCGTTTAAAATTGTCCCGTAAGCTAGGGGAAACGCCCCAAACAGGGAACCACCCATCAAAACAATCCAAGTTTCGTTAGCATCCCAAACATTGCCCAAACTGGTCATTAAAATACTGCGACGCTTCTCGGAGGAGGAAGTCAGGGAAAGAATTCCCACCCCCAAGTCAAAACCATCGAGGAGGACGTATAGAAACAGGAATAATCCCAGAATAAAAAACCAAATTTGTGGCAAAAAATACTGTAACGGTTCCATAGTTCCTCCTATTGTTGCGCTTCTAGGGAACGAGGATTTAGTTCTGGTGAGGTCACTTTTTCCTGTTGAGTCCCCGGCAGTGGTAAGTTAAGATTTGGTCCCTGACGGATAATAAGACTACCGAAATAGAGAGCAGAAACCAAGAAAACGACATAAATCGCCGTAATTCCGATTAAAGAGGTTAAAATCTCGCCTGCGGGCAGTTTAGAAGCAGCATCCACTGTCCGGATTTGATTGTAAACCGTCCAGGGTTGACGACCGACACAACGGACAATCCAACCGGTTTCAACCGCAAGATAACCCAGAGGGGCCGCAAAAACCCAAGCGCGCAGTAACCATTTTTGACTGTCGATTTTTTCGTTACTCAGTTGACCGCACAGCCATTGCCCGACAGTTACAGTCATTAAAGAAGCAAGAAAAAGACCGATAGCGACCATAATCCGGAAGGAATAATAGATTAGCCCCACCATGTGCGGTCTGTCTTCGTATTTCCACGTTTTTAAGCCGAGAACAGGTTCCGATAACTTGGGTTTTAACTCCAAAAGATAACCCAAAGCATTAGGAATCTTCACTTCCCAGCTATTTGTCTCCGCTTTATCCTTGGGTAAAGCGACCAAACTCCAAGCAGCAGTTTCTCCCGCAGGAATAGTTTCCCATTGCGCTTCCATGGCGGCTAATTTAGCCGGTTGATAGTGATACACTTGTTCGGCACTAAGATGACCGACAAAAATTTGCAAGGGAGCGATAACAATCGCTAGAGTAAGAACAATTTTGAGAGAACGACTAAAAAAGCTAATGTGACGTTTATTGAGCAAATACCAAGCACTAATCCCACCAATGACGAATAAAGAAGTTTCCAGAGTAGCGAAAAACATATGCAGGAAACTATTAACCATGAAGGGATTGAGAATCGCTTGTAGGTAATCCTGAACGATAAATTTACCATCCACGAAAATGCCGCCGGCGGGGGTTTGCAGCCAAGAATTAGCGGTTAGAATCCAGAAAGTGGAAAGATTAGCCCCAAAAGCGACGAGAATTGTCGCTAGGAAGTGAATTAACGGGGGAACTCGTCCCCAACCAAACAGCATAATTCCTAGAAAACTAGCCTCTAGCATAAAGGCCATGGTTCCCTCGAAACCGAGGATAGTTCCGAAAAAGTCCCCCACCGCTTCCGAAAAAGGCGCCCAATTCATGCCAAACTGGAAGGCCATGGGTAAACCAGAAGCAACTCCAATGCCGAAATTGAGAATGTAGAGTTTTGCCCAGAAGCGAGCGTGATGATAGTAGTCAGGATTGCGGGTTTTTAGCCATAATCCTTCGACAATGACTAGATAAATGCCCATACCAGTGGTTAACACCGGCCAAAGCATATGGAAAATAGCGGTGACGGCAAATTGTATCCGCGACAAAGCGACGGGATTGGCAAGTAAATCCATGATTACAATCTTTAAACGATCGTGAAGATATGATAAGCACCTATAATACTTAGCCAGTAATGCCCTGAAAAGGCAAGGGTAAATAGGGATTATACAGATTGTTTTTAGATTTATGCGATCGCTTTGGTGTTAGTCAATGACTTAGTTAGTATTCTTGTATTATATTGGGAGGAAAACTCAGAAAAATTGCTAGAATATTAGCCTGATTAATTAATTTTCCCCTCGATCGAGTATGACTTTCTCCTCAGCCGCAGACTTTCAAGATGAATTTGATGTCATCGTCGTCGGGGCGGGCCATTCCGGCTGTGAAGCAGCCCTAGCCTGCGCCCGTCTCGGTTGTCGTACCCTTCTCCTCACCCTTAATCTCGATAAAATCGCTTGGCAACCCTGTAACCCCGCCGTCGGTGGTCCGGCTAAATCCCAATTAACCCACGAAGTGGACGCTTTGGGCGGCGAAATTGGCAAAATGGCCGACCGCACCTATCTGCAAAAACGGGTTCTTAATGCCTCTCGCGGACCGGCAGTCTGGGCCCTACGCGCCCAAACCGATAAACGGGAATACGCGGCGGTGATGAAAGGTATCGTCGAAACCCAAGCCAATCTGGTTATTCGGGAAGGCATGGCCACAGACCTGATTTTAGGGGCAAATGAGCAAGTTTTAGGGGTAGAAACCTATTTCGGCACTTGTTTCGCCGCTAAAGCCGTCATTTTAACCACTGGCACTTTTTTAGGCGGCAAAATCTGGATTGGCGGCAAGTCTATGGCAGCTGGACGGGCGGGGGAATTTGCGGCGGTGGGTTTAACAGAAACCCTAAATCGTCTCGGATTCGAGACCGGTCGCCTAAAAACTGGCACTCCTGCCCGTGTGGATAAGCGTTCGGTGGATTACTCCCGTATGGAACCGCAACCGCCCGATGACGAGGTACGTTGGTTTAGTTTTGATCCAGAGGTGTGGATCGAACGGGAACAAATGAAC
>NZ_JASJFB010000306.1:0-2869 GCF_030065455.1 Microcystis sp. M53602_WE12
ACGCTTCTTGACAAGAAAAAAGCTGATGATCTCACCCCGGAGGAAGTCCTTGAGCTAGAAGCGATTGGCGAACTCGACCAAATTTTCAGCTACATCAACGCTGTCATTGCCGCCAGAGTAAATGGTCATTCCTAAATCGCTCCACCATATTGTTCGACAACGCGCTAGGTTCCAGTGTGAATACTGTCACTATCCCGAACTCCTCAGTGATGCTCTCACCCTGTTTTTACATTGGCGCAAGTCATGCTATATTATGGGCTGTGGCTCTTCGTTACTTGGCATGATTCGATCAGGGGGCATAAATCGAAGCAATGTCTTTCTGTGTAAGGGTTTTATCCTTTATAACCCCCCTCCATTGCATAACACAAACCGAAGAGCCTAAACTGCTAAAAGCTGAACTTTTTCTGGATCGGCTAGAAGAAATCACAGACCAAGCTTCTGACGGTATTCAGAAAGCCAAGCTTTAAACCGTTCGCAGTACCCAAATCAAACTATCTCTTTCATTTAATCAACTCAAACTACTGGAGAGACTCATGGTTGAAACTACAACAAAACTCAAAAAGTTTACGATTTTACATTCCAATGATATGCACGGCGACTTTTTAGCGGAGGCTAAAACTGGACAAGGTGGTTTGATCGGCGGGTTATCATTGCTTTCTGGTTATATCAATCAAGTGCGTCAAACGGAAAAAAATACACTTTATGTTATTTCAGGTGATATGCTTCAAGGTTCGATGATTGATACCGAATTTAAAGGCTTATCAACCATGGAAATCATGAATTACCTAGCACCTAATGTAGTGACTTTAGGAAACCACGAATTAGACTATGGCTTTCCTCATTTGCTCTTCTTAGAAAAAATGGCAAACTTTCCTATTGTTAATGCCAACTTGTACATTAAAAAGTACGGTAAAAGGTTGATGAACCCCTATATCATCCTCAATGTAGATGGATTTGATGTTATGTTCATTGGTATTGTCACCGAAGAGGTTCTTAGTGCCTTAAAGCTGGACAAAAGCATTGGTACATTTGTTGGACTAGAAGATGCAGCGGCTGAAGTTGGTAAGATCTGTAATACCTACAAAAATGAAGATATTGATTTGACAATTCTCCTAACTCACATTGGTTTTGAAGAGGATCAAAAGTTAGCGGCTATGTTAGACCCTGAGTGGGGGGTGGACATGATCATTGGTGGACATTCTCATACACTTTTAGAACAGCCTGCCCAAGTAAACAACATTTTAATCACCCAGGCCGCCGTTGGGACTGATCAGATCGGACGTTTCGATATTACAGTAGACGACGATACGAACAGCATTGTCGAATGGAAATGGGAACTTATTCCTATTAATGATCAGGTAGCTAGTCCTGACGTAGATTTGCAAAATTTTATCAATACCTACAAAGAACAAGTAGATCGCAAGTACAATCGTATTGTTAGCCGTTTAAATCGTCAATTGACTCATCCCGTGCGCGAACAAGAAACTGAGTTAGGTAATTTAATCGCTGATATCTTCTTAGAAATAGATACGATTGATGTCGTGCTTGTCGGTAGTGGTTCCATACGAGGTAAAGAATTAGGGCCTGTGGTCACTCTTGAAGATCTTAAGAAGGTTTATCCGTATGATGGTTCTCTTTATAAAATTAAAGTTACTGGAGCGCAACTGACAAAGGTATTTACCCATTTTCTGCGCCCAGAAAACAGAAAGCCTGGGGAAAGTCAATGTTATCAAATCAGCAAAGGTGTTCGAGTAGTTTATAACAATACTAAGAAAGCAATTGAATCTTTCAGTATTAATGAACAACCTGTAGAGGCTGATCGTTTATATGTAATCTGCGTGCAAGATTATCATTATCAAAATTCGCTGAAGAGTTTGAATCTCACGCCTGAAGAAATAGCTAACGCTAAAGTTGTTACTACTTCAAGCCAAGGTGTTCTTGAAGAATATTTAAGTACTCATCAACTCCTTGACGGTCAGGTGGAAGGACGCTGGACTTTTGTTAACTAGAGTTTATGACTCTACCCAATTCCTGAAGCGTCTGAATGGAAACTTAGGCACGATTAGCAAATCCAACAATGTTTGAAACTTGCTTCCAATTTGTGAAGCGCCTGAATGGAAACGATGTGTAGGGTTAATTCATGAATTAACCCTACAATTTTTTTACTTCCAGTTCATGAAGCGTCTGGTACTAAATTCGGTTATTAAAGACTGATTATCTATTCCCATTTTGCCGTTCGGCTATCCTGATATGTAGCCTATAATCAACGGATTTAGTCTCAGTTATCAGTTATCAGTGGGTAAGTAATCAGTGATCAGATGTGATACTAAATCTGGTTATTAAAAAATGATTATCTATTGCTCCTTTTGCCTATTGCCTATTGCCTATCCTGATATGTAGCCTATACTTAACGGATTTAGTATGACTAACTGGTTGAGAGGTTAAACCATCTCAAAAGCTGAGAGCAAGCATCTTGATCTGTATTTTCTCAACCAGTCAAATCAAGCAAAAATCCTAATAATAATTACCGACTTTGCGATGGTGAACAGCTGTTAAACTATCAGGTTTAGAAACGCGACCATCGGTGACTTTATTGTAAACAATCCAGTGGTCAGCACATTCCATGCGACTAGCGACCTCACATTCTAAATAAGCGAGAGCATCGGCTAAAATTGGGGAACCATTATTAGCGGTGTGAGTATCGACTCCTGCAAAACGATCTTCCCCAGGTCCGAAACGTTTTAAAAAGTGTTTCATCAGGGTTTGATAATTGCCTTCTTCCAGAATATTTAAAATGAATTGATCCCCCACTTGCATTAAAGACTCGATCGCCCGATCTTTGGCCACAGCAACGGTAAAACCGGGAGGA
>NZ_JASJFB010000003.1:0-9559 GCF_030065455.1 Microcystis sp. M53602_WE12
CCCTTGTTTTGTGTACCAAGCGATGTACTACAAGAAGGATAATGCAAGGTTTTTGAAAGTCCCAATCCTATTTTCTTGCACTAACATCGGACTTTAACAGGTCAAAAGCCTTATTTTAAAAGGGTTTTACCATTATTCAGCAAGCCCTAAATAGACCATTTAACTGATTAATGCTCATTCTTAATTCTCCTGACTCCTGACTACTGGCTACTGACTCCTAACCCTAACAACAATTTGTGATTTTTACAAGAGGTCTAGTTTTTACCCCTCTCTAACCGTAAACTTTCCCATAATACTCTTGATATTCTTTGGATAACAAAGGTTGCCACCAATCCCGATGATCGAGATACCATTGAATGGTTTTTCTTAATCCCCCCTCTACCGTTTCTTGAGGTTGCCAACCTAATTCAGTGCGAATTTTACTGGCATCAATAGCATACCGGCGATCATGTCCGGGGCGATCCTTAACAAAGGTAATTAAATTCTGAGCAGGTTTCACGGGTAAATCGGGAGCTAATTCATCCATTAACTCACATAACATCCTGACTAAATCGATATTTTTTACCTCATTATTTCCGCCAATATTATAGGTTTCTCCCGCTTTGCCTTTGTGAATAACTGTATCTAAAGCTTGACAATGATCCCGAACATATAACCAATCTCGAACATTTTGACCATCACCATAAACGGGTAAAGGTTTACCCAAAAGAATATTAATACACATCAAAGGAATTAACTTTTCGGGAAAATGATAGGAACCATAATTATTAGAGCAATTAGTAATAATTGTCGGCATTCCGTAGGTGTGAAAATAAGCTCTCGCTAGATGATCACTCCCCGCTTTTGAGGCAGAATAGGGACTATTAGGAGCATAGGGAGTAGTTTCGGTAAAAGCCGGATCATCTACTCCTAAACTGCCATAAACCTCATCGGTGGAAACGTGCAGAAAACGATAGTTATCGGGTTGATGATTACTTAACCAATGTTGCCGAAAACTTTCTAATAGAGTAAAAGTTCCCACCACATTAGTTTGCACAAAAGCCCTAGGTCCAAGAATCGATCGATCCACATGGGATTCGGCAGCAAAATGGGCAACTGTATCGATATTTTCACCGGCAAATAATTCATCAACTAAAGCTCGATCGCAGATATCCCCTTGCAGAAAACGGAAATTCTTTCTATCTTTCAGTGTCGCTAAATTATTCAAATTGCCCGCGTAGGTAAGAGCATCAAGAACAATTACACGATCCTCAGGATAATTCTCGCACCAATGATGAACAAAATTCGAGCCGATAAATCCTGCTCCACCAGTAATTACTATGCTTCTAGCTTGATTCTCCGTCGTCATGGCCACCTCTAGCAAAAGTTCGCTACTTATTTTAGGCTTTTTTGCTTCACACTTCTTCATCAAAAGTGATCCGATCAGAGTGATAATCCGGCGGTTCAACGTGAATTAAAATTCTCACAGGGCTAAATTGTTGGCTTAATCTTGCTTCCACCGCTTCCGTGATTGCGTGAGCAGTTTCCACATCTTGAGCGGAGACAACTAGGTGCATTTCTATAAATACCTGTCTTCCCACCACTCCCCGAGACGCAATCGCATGACAATTAAGCACCCCCGGCACCTCCAGGACAATTTGATGAATCACCTCAGGAGCGATCGCCATTTCATCCACTAACAAAGGTAAATTCTCCATCAGGACTTTCCAACCACTGCTAAACACCAAAAAAGCGACGGGAAAGGACAAAATCACATCTAACCATTGTAATTGGGGAATATTAGCCGTATTGCCCACCCAAACCCCGACTAAACCCAATAAAACCGTAATTGTCACCCACACATCACTCATGGTATGACGAGCATCGGCAATCAAAATCGCACTACCGACACGCTGCCCCACCGATCTTTCATAATAGGTGACAAAAATATTCACCCCTAAAACGATAATTAATAGCCATAACTCAGGACCTGCAATCTCGACGGGTTTGCCTCCTTTGATAATACTCATGACCGCCCCTTGCAAGATTTCAAAACAGGCAATCCCCAAAAATGCGGCGATCGCTAAAGCTCCGATCGCTTCGTATTTCAGATGTCCGTAGGGATGATCTCGATCTGGATAGGGAGAGGAAAACCGCATCGCTACTAATCCCAAGACATTATTGGCACTATCGGTGACACTATGGAGAGCATCCGCTTGCAGACTTAAAGCACCAATCCTCAAACCCACCCCCGCTTTGATCGCCATAACCAAAATGTTCAGCAGTAGGGTGATCCAGAGAACTTTTTGGACGGTAGCCCGATTATCTTTTAAAACAGCCACAGGATTATCAGTTATCAGTTATCAGTGGGTAAGTTATCAGTTATCAGTTATCAGTGGGTAAGTTATCAGTGGGTAAGTTATCAGTTATCAGGGAAATTTCAACTAAAACCCCAAAACCCCAAAAACCCAACTACTTGAGGGTTGAAAAAGGGCAAAAATAAGGATTAAATTGCCTAAAGTCGGTAAATAGACCATTTAATTGATTATTATTCATTTTTAATTCTCCTGACTCCTGACGACCGGCTACTGACTCCTGACCCTAACAACAATTTTTGATTTTTACAAGAGGTCTAGTCAACAACAATTGATCAACTCCTGAAATAACAGACTCCCATCGGTCAAATTGAGCATCAGATCGGCGGCGCGTTCGGGATGAGGCATCATTCCTAGCACATTTCCTGCTTTATTGCTAATTCCTGCAATATTATTTAACGAACCGTTAGGATTTCCCGACTCATTTACCTCTCCTGTGGCAGTACAGTAACGAAAGAGAATTTGTCCGTTATCCTCCAGAGATTTTAACGTATCTTCTGCGGCATAATAACGCCCTTCCCCGTGAGCAATCGGCAAATTAAGCACCTGTTGCGGTTGATAACCTCGCGTCCAGACAGATCGATTATTTTCCACTTTTACCGGCACTCGATCGCAGATAAAATGTAAATCGCGATTACGAATTAACGCACCAGGTAGCAGCCCAATTTCCGTTAGTACCTGAAAACCGTTACAGATGCCTAAAACTAATTTACCTTTTTCGGCTTCTTCTCGGACAGTTTTCATCGCCGGCGAAAACCGAGCGATCGCACCACAGCGCAAATAATCGCCGTAACTAAATCCCCCCGGCACCACGATCACATCCAAATCCGCTAAATCCGTCTCTTGATGCCAAACATAGCGGGTAGGTTGCTGAAAAATCCCCTCCGTCACCGTTGCCACATCTCGATCGCAATTCGATCCAGGGAAAACAATAATCCCAAACTTCATAATTTTTAACTTGGTTAATTCATTGTGCAGAAAGCTCTCATCAGATGGGTGTTGGGGTATTGGGTGAATTTCCCCATTTCCTTATCCCCTATCCCCTATCCCCTATCTCCTGACAATGCAAATCAAAGCGATAATTTTCAATCACAGGATTAGCCAATAGTTGATCGCACATTTGAGCCAATTGTTCGCGGGCGCTGGTTTCGTCCGCTGCTGTTACGGTAAGCTCAATATACTTACCAATTCGCACCCCGGCCACAGTATCATAACCTAATTGCTTTAATCCCGACTCTACCGCCGTACCCGCCGGATCGAGTACCGAGGGGCGCAGAGTAACATAAATACAGCACTGATAATTTTTTGGCATAGAATTAACTTTGATCGCTGACCTTTTTGATATGAAATCCCAACGCACCCGATCGCAAGAGCGCATTATCCACTTACTCAAAACCTTAAATCGGGCAGTATCCGCTCAAGAATTGTTTGTGGAACTCCGTCAGCGTGACCAAAATATGGGGTTAGCCACTGTTTACCGCGCCCTAGAATCCCTAAAACTACAGGGTGCAGTCCAGGTGAGAACCCTAGCCACAGGAGAATCCCTCTACAGTTCCGTTCAGCAGGATCAACACCATCTTACCTGTATTCATTGCGGTCGGTCTATCGTCTTTAATGAGTGTCCCGTTCACGAATTGGCAGAAAAACTCGAAAAATCCCACCAATTCAAGGTTTATTACCATACTCTCGAATTTTTCGGACTTTGCGATCACTGTCAACCCGGTTAAGTGTGGGATGGACTACATTGAAACTGCCGAGCAGGAAAATTTTAGTACAAATGCTCGGACTGGCAGCTTCGGCACTCCCAACTCCAGTGCCGTCTTAGAACAGTTAAACTGTTGTTTGTCCCTGGGCTGTTTTCAGGGGGATTAACTCCGGTTGACTGTGGTGATGATGACTGTTGAGGGGGGATAACAAGGGGAAAAAGGGCTGATGTAAACTAATTAATTGAGCGAGGGTTTTCTTGAGATGGGTACGGGGAACGATCGCATCGACAAACCCGTGTTTTAACAAGTATTCCGATGTTTGGAAACCTTCCGGCAATTTCTCGCGCAAAGTCTGTTCAATTACCCGTTTACCGGCAAAACCGATAGTAGCCTTCGGTTCAGCGATAATAATATCTCCCAACATGGCAAAACTGGCCGTGACTCCTCCCGTGGTGGGATTAGTCAAGACGGGAATATAGAGTAATTTTGCCTCCCGATGCCGGTTAAGAGCGCCAGAAATCTTGGCCATCTGCATTAAACTTAACATTCCCTCCTGCATTCTCGCCCCGCCAGAAGCGCAGATAATCACCAGGGGTAAACTTTCATCGGTAGCGCCTTCCGTCAAACGACAGAGTTTTTCTCCCACCACCGATCCCATGCTACCCCCCATAAAACGGAAGTCCATCACCCCTAAAGCTAAGGGTAAACCATCGATCGTCCCCGTTCCCGTTCGGACAGCATCCGTCAGACCGGTTTTTTCTTGGGTTTCCCGCAGGCGATCGCTATAACTTTTCCGATCGCGAAATTTGAGCGGATCCGTCGGTCGAATCTGTTCATCGAGGCAATTCCAAGTATTAGCATCCACTAACTGGCGAATTCTTTCTTCACTTTCCACCCGATTATGATGACCGCAATCGAGACAAACCAGTTGATTAGCTAATAAATCCTTCGTATAGGACAAAACGCCGCAATTGGGGCATTTTGTCCATAAACCATCGGCTATTTCTCGTTCCTGTTGTTGTTGAACCTTGGGTTCTGTTTTTTGGCGATTTGCAAACCAATCAAATAGAGACATAGTTTAAAATAAAGATAATTTATCGACTTTCTTCTAGGGGACTTAATAACAAAAGTGCTGTCCAGCGATCTTGGGGACGGACTTGTAGGGCGGCCTGATGACCCTAGCCGCAATAAACACCAAGGCCAATAGCGATAACGCGACTGGGGATGTCGTGAGCTTTGAGCATTTCCTGTAGCCAATCGGCTTACCCTAGACTGGGGGTTGTTCTAATGGTGATCCAAGACACGGAAGACTATTGTATCAAGATTTAATTACAGGATAACTTTTTTACAAGAAAGGGAAAAAAATGGTTTGATAGGCTGAGATGATCTTATCACTCCAAAAGACACTCATCAGAGCGCCGAGGGCAAGAAATGGCCCGAAGGGTATAGCTTGTTTTTTCCCCATTTTACCGAGAAAAATGCCCGTCATACCGATGGCCGCCCCGATAGCGCAGGCCAAAAAAGCGGTGACTAATAATGCTTGCCATCCTAACCAAGCACCGATCATGGCCGCTAATTTCGCGTCCCCTCCCCCCATGGCCTGTTGTCTGAGGGCAAAACTTCCCCCCCACCGGATCAGATCAAATAACCAGACTCCTAAAACCGCACTAGCGATCGCTGAAAAGAGATAGATAGCACTTTGATTATTTTGCCAACCTAAAAGAGTTTGGAAAACTATCCCTAAAACTAATCCCGATTGGGTGAGGGAGTTAGGAAGCGTCATCGTGTCAAAATCAATCAAAGCTAAAGCTAATAACCAACTGAGGAGAATCCAATAGCCGAGGGTCTGCCAAGAAAAGCTAAAATCTCCTAAAACCAGACAAAATAATAAACCGGTAAAAGTTTCGATCGCTGGATAACGGACAGAAATCGGGGTTTTACACCAGCGACAGCGACCCCCTAGCCATAACCAGCCTAAAACAGGTATATTCTCGCTTTTACCTAACCTATGGTGACATTTCGGACAGCGGGAAGGGGGATAAACTAGAGATATCCCCTTAGGTAATCTATAGATGACCACGTTTAAAAAACTGCCCACCGAGGCACCAAAAGCGAAGACAAAGGCAAAAGTAACTAGATGAAAGAGGGTTTCCATCCTTACACTGGCAGATAATTGATTAGTTTGTTATCGCCTATTATAGGGGATAAAGATGCCACTATCTCCCCTCTTAAGCATCCAGTAATAAGCTGTTCATAATTTAAATTGCTTGTTGAGACGAGGCGAGAGACACTCTGGCAAGAGGCAACAGTAAAGGGATTGGAGGAAATTCGGCTGATCATTAAGAATAAGCGGTTTAAATAGGGTTTGCTGAATAAATCTAAAAACCTTGTTGGATAAGGTTTTTAGACTTTTTTGACCTCAAAAAGTGCCGACCATTGGAGTGATTGGGGGGAAAATTCCGGGACTTTTTCCCTGAAAATTAGGTAGTTGACCACCTGAAAATCGATAAAACCCCACACCCCACACCCCACACCCCACACCCCACACCCTGCCACCACCGAAAAACTTTTTCAGCAAGCCCTAAATACGTCTTAGCTTAATAATTCAGGCTCATCCCTAAAGGTGAATTTTCTTCTGGGCATTTTTTTTTGATTAATTAGCGGATATCACCCTAGATAATGGGGGTAAAACCTCACTATCAGCCCCAGGGACAACCTGACAAAATTAAATTATCCCAGTCAGCGAGGAAAAATTAATGAAACCGATTGTTGAATCTTTTTACAACTGGTACAGCAGCAAAATCACTCACCCCCAATATCGTTGGATTATCATTCTGGGAACTATGGTTTATCTGTTTAGCCCCCTCGATATTTCTCCTGACGTTTTCCCGATTATTGGTTGGATCGATGATGGTATTGTCCTCACCCTTTTAACCACGGAATTATCGCGATTAGTTCTTGATTATCGCAATCGCCGTCCGGGGACAGTAAAGAATCAAACCGAGGTTTCTTCCCCAACCAATGCCGTTGATACCGATGCCGTAGAAGTCAGAAGTTAGAATTCGTAAGTCTCAATTCTGACTTCTGAATTCAGGAGATTGCTGTTATTTATTCTCCCCCCCACTACCCCACTTCCCCACTTCCCCACTACCCCACTACCCCACTTCCCCACTCCCCCACTTCCTAATTCCCTAAACTTGAATCAAAGAACTATCGACGGTGGCTAAAAGTGTTTGCACCTCCTCATCGCTGGTTTGGGAAAAGTCCTCGTACCAAAGAGAAATCGATCTCAATTCGTAGGGTTTATGTAGGCAAATTACTCGATCGACTAATTTTTCTAATTGATCACAGACCTCCGGCGGGGCAACAGGAACAGCAATAATAATAGCAGCGGGGTTTCTAGCTTTCAGGGTCAGAATCGCCGCTTTAATCGTTGCTCCCGTAGCGATACCATCATCTACTAGAATAATCGTTTTTCCCGTTAGGCTGGGAAAGGGTCGCTCACCTCGATACAAGCGATCGCGTCGCTCTAATTCGATCATTTCTTCCTTTGCTACCCGTTCCATCATCGCTTCCGATAGGTGCAAGTCCTCAACAATACTTTCATTGATTACCCGCACCCCATTCTGACCGATCGCCCCAAAAGCTAACTCTTTTCGCTCTGGCACACCTAATTTTCGCACTAAACACAGATCTAGGGGTAAATGTAACCTTTGGGCAATTTCAAAGGCGATCGGAACCCCACCCCGGGGCAAAGCCAAAACTAGCACCCCAGCACTATTGGTATATTCTGTCAAGTAACTAGCTAATAGTCTCCCTGCTGATCGCCGATCTTTGAGCAGATAAGTCATAACTCCCTCCTAGGGGCTAATCCCCGTGGAGATCCCTAGTCTCCCCTGACTCTATTCTATATTTCTCCGCTCATCTCTAGCTGAAATGTTAAGAAATTTAGCGAAGGCTTGACATTTTTTCGGCTAACCGCAGTTTTTCCAGTCCGGAGATCGGCTAAAATCTTAGGCAAAAGGGTTTTGTAAAGTTAGGTAACAAACATGAATCAAAGTTTAAGTGATGCGCTAGAGCCGATCGCCGCTGCCTTTCGCAGTCTCGGAACTCCCGAACCGATCGTTCATTGGGGACATCCAGTCATGATGGGGATTGTGGTTTTAGTTATGGGTAGTTATACTGCCTATGCCGGTTGGCAAAGCCGTTTAAGCAAAGATGGGGAAGTAGTGGCCAACAATCGGGCTGATCACCGCAAACTCGCCCCCTGGCTGTTTTTATTTATCGCTCTCGGTTACACCGGCGGTATTTTATCCCTAGTCATGCAGAAACATCCAATCCTCGAAAGCAGCCATTTCTGGACAGGATCGGTCGCAATCGGTTTATTAGCTTTCAATGGATTATTATCCCTCACTGGCTTTGCTGGCGGGAAAAAAGAACTTTTCCGGACTATTCACGCCTATATCGGCAGCATTGCCCTGATTTTACTGCTAGTTCACGGTGTTTTCGGTCTTCAGTTGGGATTATCTCTCTAGTTGGTTTATTTATGGCTTCGGGTGGGCTATTTCCCACCTGGAAGTTTTTCACGGTGGAAGACTGTGGCCAAGGAAAATAATTGAAGAAATCATGACTTTAAGCGCTATTGTCGGGATTCTGCGTTTAGAATTAACAGTTAATTTACCAAGAAAGTAAAGTATCGTCACGCAACGAGGAGATAGATATTTTGAAGAAAGTAGAAGCGATTATCCGACCCTTTAAACTTGAAGAGGTGAAACTCGCCCTAGTTAACGCGGGCATTGTCGGGATGACCGTCTCCGAAGTTAGAGGTTTCGGTCGTCAGAAAGGTCAATCGGAACGTTATCGCGGTTCCGAGTACACCGTCGAATTTCTCCAAAAACTCAAGATCGAGATCGTCGTCGAAGATAAGCAGGTCGATATGGTCGTCGATAAGCTGATTTCGGCGGCCCGTACCGGTGAAATCGGAGACGGTAAAATCTTCATCTCCCCCGTGGAACAGATCGTCCGCATCCGTACCGGCGAAAAAGATCTCGAAGCGATTTAACCTCCAAACAAGGGATGATAGTACAATGCTGTCATCCCCCCCCCATTGAAGGCAATTCCCATCAAGCAGTGTAACCTAATTTGATATCGACCACCAACGACCGATTCCCCCAAACAAAAACTTTGTACCTCACCATTAAGATAACAAAGGCAGGGGGCAGTCCCGATGCCAAAGTTGGCACCGCCAAGCCTGAAAATATTCTGATCCTAAATCCGGTTATTACAAACTGATTATTTATTCCCCCTTCATCGCTGCTGAAGACCGCCGAACGGTACAAATAATTTGACCAGACTAGATCCCACATTCCGCACCCTAAGTGTCACAACGTCTCAAAAGAGGAAGATGCCTGAGTCAAAATACTTATCTAGAGGAGTGAGTTGGCGGCAAGCTGCCGGCAACTAAGCCGAAAATTCCAGGGTTCCCCCAGTCATTCGCAA
>NZ_JASJFB010000302.1:0-7288 GCF_030065455.1 Microcystis sp. M53602_WE12
AAGTTATCACCGAAAATTAAAGGTAGAAGTCCAAGAACCTGCCATCCTGCGAGTCCGTCTTTATTATTATCCCGCTTGGCAGTTAACCGTTAACGGTCAACCCCAACCCCTAGAAATGGGCAAGGATGGAACTATACTGGTCAAGTTAGCACAGGGTAGTTATATCCTAGAGCTATCCTACGGTTGGACAAATGCCCTGATCGCTGGCACGGCGACCGCTTTGTGTGCTTTCCTAACGCTATTGGGTTACGGTGTATTTCTGTGGCGAAAAGGTTTACTTTTCAGAACTACGCCCTAAATCTTTAGATCTATGATAGGCCGCCACTACTGCCTCGATAATTGTCGATCGAAAAGAGCCTTTTTCTAATTGTCTCACTCCGGCAATCGTAGTTCCTCCGGGGCTAGTGACGCGATCCTTTAATTCCCCAGGATGTATGGCCGATTCTTTTAATAGGGTTGCCGTCCCTAAAACTGTTTCTATGGCCAATTGAGATGCGATTGATCGCGGTAATCCGGCCGCCACACCACCATCGCTTAAAGCTTCCACCATCAAGGCCACAAATGCCGGGCCCGATCCCGATAATCCCGTTACCGCGTCCATCAAAGCTTCGGGAACTTCCACCACCGAACCGACCGCAGCAAAAATATCTCTGGCTACGGCCAGATGTTCCGGTTCCGCATAACGACCAGGTGCGATTGCTGTAACCCCTTGTCCCACCGTGGCGGGGGTATTAGGCATCGTCCGGATGACGGGGCGATCGGGAAAGCCCATTTCTAGGCGATTGAGGGTAACTCCTGCTAAAATCGAGATAATCAAGGGTTTTTCGGGTATTCCCAGCAAACTATTCACTACTTGCTCTAAAATTTGCGGTTTTATCGCTAAGATTAACACCTCAGTTGCTCTAGCGGCTTCCCGGTTATCCTCACTGACTTGTACTCCGTAGGTATTAACCCAAAAGTTGCGCCGTTGGGATTGGGGTTCACTGACTAACACCGTTTCGGGACTATAAATATTTTTTTTTAATAAACGGCTGAGAATGGCCTCAGCCATCACGCCGCCGCCAATAATTCCTAAACGAATAGACACAGTATTATTAAAAGTAAAAAGTAAAAAAGAGAGATTTAGCTATCCTACCAAGAAAAAACGCATCCTCTCGATAAATCGATCGATTTCTAGCTTCGACAAACCTGACGAGAGGACTATGGCAGGATTCATTGAGCTAATCGACTGCTTTCGGCTCCCCAAGCAGGTGCGGAGGAAACGGGACGAGCCATTTTCGGGTTATCAGCGATATCGTGAATAGTTCCGGAAAGGGTGCTAACTTTAACGCAGCTGGGGGTAAATAGGAAAATACTCTCACCGATGCGTTCTTGATGACCATCAATTGCATAAGTGCCACCGGCGACAAAATCCACGGCTCTTTGTGCTTCTTCGGGATCCATGACGTTGAGATTTAAAACCACCGATTTGCGTTCTCTCAGGGTTTGGATAACTTGGGGCATTTCCTCGAAGGAATGGGGCTCGATCACGACTACTTCTGCATTATTGTTGTTAATACCTGGCATACCGATCACGTTGCTTCTGTTGAGTCCCATAGATGTGGCTGTACTGAGATTTAAAGGTTCGCGTTGACGACGATTGAGGGGATCTTCTTCTTCGTTTTGATCCCTATCTTGGGGGGAAGACTTTTCCCAGTTCATTTCTTCGTAGTCGGTTTCGTCTTCGTCTTCTGGTTGTTCGGAGATGCCGACAAAATCTTTGAGTTTGGTAAAAATGTTGTTCACAGTCTAAGTGTCCTTCAAAAGATTTTTTAGGTGGTCTTGGCTAGAGTCGGGGTTATTTTAGTGGCCTTTAACAACTTTTGTTCTCACTTGGTACAGGAGAACTATTTTGTTCAGGGTTCGTCATTCTAGTCGTCTGGAGGCAGCGGTTAGTTCCCTCTTTTCAGTTATCAGTTATCAGGGGATAGTTTTCAGGGATTGGGAAAAAGTCAATTCCTCATTTCTAACCACCGGTTTCTAGACTGAACGCTGTAATCTTAAGATATATTGTCACCGATTATTAAAATTACTAGGAGTTTTTTCTGTAAATTTACGGAGATGGTTCAGTAAATACGATCGCCGAAGATGCCAGTTCCCACCCGGATCAAAGTGGCTCCGGCCTTGATGGCGAGAGGATAATCGTTAGACATCCCCATGGATAGATGAGGCAGGCATAAACTAGAGCTATTCTCGATTATTTGGGCTAAATCGCTGGTTTTTTCAAAGGCGGCTAACTTTTCCCCAGCGGATAATCCTCGGGGCAGAATTGTCATCAAACCTTGAATTTTTAGCTGTTTACAGTTGACTAAATCGGGAATATCTGCTAGTAATTCGGCCTTGTCCCAACCGAACTTATCGGGATCGGGGACAACTTTCACCTGTAGCAAAACTTGGGGATTAATCTCTAATTCCGCCGCTAGGCGATCGAGTCTTTGGGCTAATTTTAAACTATCGAGGGAATGGATTAAATCAAAAGATTCTAGGACTTTGCGGGCTTTATTTGCCTGTAGATGCCCGATAAAGTGCCAAGAAATATCTGGCAGGTCTTTTAGTTCTTGCTGCTTCGAGATTGCTTCCTGTAGCTTACTTTCAGCAAAATCTCTCACTCCTGCTCGGTAAGCTTGACGGATATAATCGCTCGATACCTGTTTACTGACGGCAATCAGGCGCGTGGAGGGGGGTAGGGTAAGACGGATTGACTCGATACGACTAGCGATC
Organism: Microcystis sp. M53602_WE12; assembly: GCF_030065455.1. Classification (NCBI taxonomy): domain Bacteria; kingdom Bacillati; phylum Cyanobacteriota; class Cyanophyceae; order Chroococcales; family Microcystaceae; genus Microcystis; species Microcystis sp. M53602_WE12. The sequence goes on from NZ_JASJFB010000302.1 coordinate 2,761, forward strand.
GTCATGAACTAGACTGAAAAGGTTTGTTGATAAGTTTGGTTGAGACTGTTAAATTCTTGCACATTACTGCCCCGGCGCAAATTTCGCAGCCGGTTTTCCACTAAAAGACGAGCATCGGAACGACTAATCGGATCGAACGAGACTTTTTTTGGTCCCACCGTCACCAGAAAAAAAAGACGTTGGGCATAAAGAGTGGTGAATAATTCCCGATGTTCTTCTAATAGACACACTCTGTATAATAGACCGAAAGTAGGATGATTGAGATAGGTTTCGTTACTCATTCAAGCGATCGCTAAAGGAAAAGGATTGAGCGAACTAGAAAATTTTTCCACAAAAAAATCAAGCGGATGGCTCAAAAACAATTGATTTTTCGGGTGTTTCCCCTAGCCTGATTTTACCAGAATCCTTCAACGACAACTAACGATGCCAGTCTATGTCATGATTTCCTGAGTTTTCACTTTTTCCCTGTTAACTTGGATACATCTCGGTGACAAGTTGTCACCACCAGAAATTAGCTCGGCTGCAAAAATCAAAGATTTTCCCTTAGCTGAGGAGACTACGAGACAAGAGGATAAAAAAGACAATAGACAAGTATAATACCCATAAAAGCTAAGATTATCTCAAATTTATCTGGGTTTTTAGAAATTTTAACCCGATAGCGGCGATCGGTGAACTGAAAACTCACATCTGATCACTGATCACTGATAACTGATCACTGAATCGCTGATCAAATGCCCTAAGCTTGTATTAAGCCTTTTTTAACTTCAAATTCCTTTAACCTCAATCAATATGGATTTTTCTAGTCTTGTTGCCAGTCAGCTAAACGCCGGCGTTATCTGGCCCGAAGGAATCCTGATTATTACCCTGATGGTGATTTTAATCGGCGATTTAATCGTGGGACGGAGTGCCAGAAGTTGGCTGCCCTACGTTGCGATCGCTGGTCTGCTCGCTGCTGTGGTTGCTCTCTACTTTACCTGGGACAATCCGAAACCGGTGGCTTTTTTAGGGGCTTTTGAGGGCGATAATCTCAGTATCGTCTTTAGGGGGATTATTGCCCTTTCTACCGCCTCCACAGTGCTGATGTCGGTGCGTTATGTGGAACAAGCGGGAACCTCCCTAGCGGAATTTTTAGCCATTATGCTCACCGCGACCCTCGGGGGAATGTTCCTATCTGGCGCTAGTGAATTGGTGATGATCTTCATCTCCCTAGAAATGCTCAGTATTTCCTCCTATCTAATGACCGGTTACATGAAGCGGGATCCTCGATCGAACGAGGCCGCCTTAAAATACCTGTTAATTGGAGCTTCTAGTTCGGCGATTTTCCTCTATGGTGTTTCCCTTCTCTACGGTTTATCCGGAGGTGAAACCAGTTTAAGTGCCATTGCCCAAAAATTAACCGCTGTTAACGGTGGTCAGTCCTTGGCCTTAGCGATCGCATTAGTGTTTGTGATTGCCGGTATCGCCTTCAAAATTTCGGCGGTTCCCTTTCACCAATGGACCCCTGATGTGTACGAAGGTTCACCCACTCCCGTGGTGGCTTTCCTCTCGGTAGGTTCCAAAGCGGCCGGTTTTGCCCTAGCAATTCGCCTATTAGTGACGGTTTTCGGTCTAGTCAGCGAACAATGGCGGTTTATCTTTATCGCTCTAGCCATTTTGAGCATGATCCTGGGCAACGTGGTCGCCTTAGCCCAAACTAGCATGAAACGGATGTTAGCCTATTCCTCGATCGGTCAGGCGGGTTTTGTCATGATTGGTTTAACCGCCGGTACTGACGCGGGTTACTCTAGCATGATTTTCTATCTGTTAATTTACCTGTTCATGAACCTAGGGGCTTTTGCCTGTGTGATTCTCTTTGCTCTGAGAACCGGAACCGATCAGATCGCTGAGTATTCGGGACTCTACCAGAAAGATCCGCTCCTAACCCTCTGTTTAAGCATCTGTCTGCTCTCTTTGGGGGGAATTCCACCTCTAGCGGGCTTCTTTGGTAAGATTTATCTATTCTGGGCCGGTTGGCAAGCGGGACTTTATGCCCTCGTCCTCGTTGGTTTAGTCACCAGTGTGGCCTCGATTTACTACTATATCCGTGTGGTCAAAATGATGGTGGTCAAGGAACCCCAAGAGATGTCCGATGCGGTGAAAAATTACCCCGTTATCAATTGGACTCTTACCGGGATGCGTCCCCTACAGGTGGGTATTGTCCTCTCCCTAGTGGCGACTTCCCTGGCCGGTATCCTTTCCAATCCTCTCTTTACCCTAGCGACGGATTCCGTCACCACTACCCCCATCCTACAATCGGCGGCCCTGGCGACGCACATTTCCCGAGCGAATTGAGAATCTCTGTTGATTTATCGGCGTTGTCAGATCAGAATAACAACGCCTATTGTAGGGCTAATTCATGAATTAGCCCTACAGCTAATCCGTTTTTAGTAATGTGATTAACTCTCAATTGGTTCTAAAATAGACGCTAAAATATCTGGAGTTAATCCTTTAGCTTCTGCTTCATCACTAGCTTGATCCATAATTGGTGATAATCTTGCCGCTGCTTTTTGACGATATTTTTCTAATTCTAATTGAATAGTTTCAGTTAATTTGTTTTCTATGTTCGCTCGGTCATTGGGTTTAATTTTAGCGTAATATCTAGCAATTTCTAAAGGAACTTGAATAGTGATTTCTGTCTTGCTATTCATGGTAATTGATTGTTCTTTTTACTTTTAACAGACCTCTATTGTAGCACAAAATCACCATACTCATTGAATTTGACTCTATTGATGTAAAAGTTGCCATTGGATCAAAAAAATCAATGAATAGAAATATGGACTAAAAATAAACACCCCTCAACTGGCTAATTGAAGGGGCATTGTATTTTTAATGAGCAATTTAGCTTACTTTTGTGGTTTCTTTTTCGGCTGATTTGGATGGCTTTAGTTTGCGCTTGAGGGTTGAGGCTGCGCCGAGAGTACCAAGGGCGAGGAGGCTGAGGACTGTAGAGGGTTCAGGAATAGGCTTACATTGATCGAAAAGAATAGTTTTAGTAAACGAGATTGAATCTTGATCTTGGTTTATACCCAAAAAATTTTCATTCAATGGAGGAATTGGACGTTTGGTTAATTTTACTATTAGTTTGGCGAAGTTTGGCTGCGGAGTAATTCTTGCAAAAAACTTTAATTGCTTGGGGTTTTTTTCAAATACTCCACACAACTTGCCTACTTTATCATTAGGGTTATCGGTCATTACTTGACAGTCAATTATGTAGTCAAACAAATTTTGCTTAAAATCGAAAGCGACTTCTAGTGTTTTGGAGTTTGTTGGAACTCTGAGGTTAGCAACGTTGAATACAATTGTTAATGATTGTTCATCCGCTAAACCTCCGTTGAAGCTTCCATCCCAACCAGATCCTGGAGTATAAGACCAGTCTCCTATTAAGCTAGAAATACCACTCTGTGTTTCATCAAAAAGGGATTCAGGACCTTTTATCAAATTAGTGTGTTGTCCTAATCCTCCTGGAGTAAGTGTGTAGTCATATTCAGCAAAAGCTATAAGTTTAGGGTCCACCCAAGATGGTATATCTTCTGGCGGAACGGGAAAATCCTGAAGTGATGCTGCAATTGTTCTAGTAGAGCCTAAATTTAATAGCGTGAAAAGCGAAAAGGAAACTCCACCAATTGCTAAAGTTCGATAAACTTTGTTCATATCATCCTCAATCTAAATTGTTACGGAGATCGCCCTCCCTCGCAGCTAAGTCAAGCAACACTTGAATCCAACGCCAAAGGCGGACAACAAAACAATACACATTCCCCCCCCCACAACTGTATTAAAAGCTACAATTTAATAATTCTTTATATTCTTCTCCCCGACTAGGGACTGATACTAAATCCGTTGAGTATAGGCTATAGTCATTTCAAATAAGTGTGAGACGAGGGAAAAATAAGGTAAAATCAAGAGAAACGAGCAACCCATACAGAAAAATGTCTTATAGCCTAGACTTGAGAAAAAAAGTAATCGATTATGTAGAGAATGGGGGAAGCATAACCAAAGCCGCCGCTCTATTTAATATAGGAAGAGCGACGATATATAGATGGCTAGGTAGGGAAAAACTGGAAGCAACAAAGGTAAAACACCGTCAGAGAAAGCTGGACTGGAAAGCACTGTCAAAAGATGTCCAAGAAAATCCCGAGGCAAGATTAAGAGACAGAGCCGAGAAATTTGGAGTGAGACCAAGTGCCATTTGCTATGCCTTAAAAAAAATGAAAGTTACCAGAAAAAAGAAGGAACTTCGTTATAGAGAAAGAAACCGAGAAGAAAGAATGAAATACTACAGAGTGCTGAGAGAATTGATTAAAATATATGGAAGTGAAAGCCTTGTATTTATTGATGAGTCAGGGTTTGAAGAATTTCAAGCCTGTTTTTATGCTTGGTCAAAAAAAGGGAAGAAAGTCTTTGGAGATAGACAAGGAAAACGAGGAAAAAGAGAGAACCTTGTCGCTGGTAGAAGAAAGGGAAAAAAAGACTTTATTGCACCGATGGTATT
>NZ_JASJFB010000026.1:0-45428 GCF_030065455.1 Microcystis sp. M53602_WE12
CTCGACGGTAAAACCCTAGAAATTGATGTGTTAGTAACTAATGAGAATCATGTGCTAGTAGTGGAAGTCAAAAGTAGTTTAAGTGTAGATGATGTCAAAGAATTAATCAAGAATCTAACCGAATTTAGGCAATTTTTCCCAGAATATAACCACAAACAATTATATGGGGCAGTAGCCGGCATTGAAATCGAAGAAGGAGCGGATAAATATGCTTATCGTCAAGGTTTATTTGTCTTGGCACAAAGGGGTGAAAATGTAGCGATTCTTAACGATACTGAGTTTCAACCGAAAACGTGGTATAATATTTAAGCTTGTCTTTGGGAAAGTCCAGTGCAATTCTGGTACTGTGCCGCAGCTGTAATCAAGTAAAAAGTAAAAAGAGTACATCTTCCCTTTTTCCTTGCGAGTCAGAATGCCAATTACAAGTTTTTAATCGGTAGATAGACAAATAATTTTCTAACTACTTCTCTGCGTCGCATGGAGAACAAACAACGGTGAATTGGTTAGTTGAAGCAAATGCTTGTCCCGGTTTATTTTATGGAACTGCTGCCCAGGATGGGTTTTTAATTCGTCTCCGCACCCCCGGTGGATGGCTCAATTCTCCACAGGGAAAAGCGATCGCCACTTGGCTCGAACAATGGCAGACGACAATACAAGTTACCAATCGGGCAAATCTGCAAATTCGCGGACTGCAAAAATCCCCCAGTTTAGAAGAATTTCAAACCCTGCAAAAATTAGGGTTAGCTGCCCATAATCCCAGTATCGATCATCTGCGTAATATAATGTCTAGTCCCACGGCTGGAATTGACTGTCAAGAATCGATCGATACTCGTCCATTAGTCCAAGAATTAGATAATTTTATCCAAAATTATCCATCAATTGCCCAACTAAGTCCTAAATTTAGTATCGGCATCGATGGCGGTGGTGCAGTGGGAATTGGCACTGGTTCAACTATGGCCTGGCAACACCGCTATAACGAGATTCAGCTATCGGCAATTACCGTCAATAATCCGACAAATTTAACTTCTCTTGTTTGCTTTCGATTAGCCCTCGGAGGAGATAAACAATTCTATGACACGGACTTATTAATTGAGCCAGAAAACTGTTTAGCTGTGGTCAAAGCTCTAGTAAAGGTTTATGTCGATTATGTTCAACAAACCCCCAATATCAAGGGTAAAAAACCTCGGATGAAACACCTGCTCAAAGATTGGGGATTGGCCAAATATCTCGAACAAGTTAACTCCCAATTACATCGGACTTCTACCGGCATAATAAAAGGGCAAGAATACCAGCAGGCTGCCCATTCTACTCAACCCTATTTTCATCTAGGAATTCATCCTCAAAAGCAACCCGGATTGTCTTATATTGGTCTATCATTAAGATTAGGACAATTGACGGCTAATCAACTATGGGGATTAGCGGCACTATCAGAAACTTTTGGCAGTGGTCAGTTACGATTAACCCCTTGGCAGACTGTTATATTACCCGATATTCCCGATGAAAAAGTGTCAGAATTGTTGCCAAAACTGGCATCACTAGGATTATCCGCTTCTCCCGGATGGGATGCGGGGATAGTTGCCTGTAGCGGTAAACCCGGTTGTGCAGCAGCGGCCACTGCAACTCAAATTCATGCTTCTCTCCTGGCAGATTATTTGAAAGAACGCTTAACCTGCAATTCTCCTGTTAATATTCATTTGACAGGTTGTGCTAAATCCTGCGCTCAACCAGGTCTAGCCGAAATTACCCTTTTAGGAACTACCATCGAGGAAAATGGCCAAATAATGGAAGCTTATCAAGTCTATGTGGGTGATAGTCAAAAATTCTTAAAAACACCCATATTTGAGGGAGAATTTACCAAGATTCCCCCGCTCATAGCCCAAATTTTAAGCTCCCAAAAATCGAAAAATTTAGATGAATAGAATGGAATACATTAAGAATGGTGAGGAAATTTACCGCAAATCTTTTGCTATTATTCGGGCTGAAACTAACTGGAAAAATCTCCCCGATGATTTAGCTCATGTGGCGGTTCGTCTAATTCATTCCTGTGGGATGACAGACATAACAAAAGATTTAGAAGCATCACCGGACGCGGTTAAAATCGGACGAAATGCCCTCGCTGGGGGTGCAGCAATTCTCTGTGATTCTCAAATGGTCGCTAATGGCATTACCAAAGCCCGTTTACCTAAAAATAATCCGATTATTTGTACCCTCAATCATCCAGAAGTGACCGAGTTAGCACGACAAATTAATAATACCCGATCCGCTGCCGCTTTAGAACTTTGGCGACCTCATTTAGCTGGAGCGGTGGTAGCCATTGGTAATGCACCAACCGCACTTTTTCGCCTACTAGAATTGCTCGATCAAAATGTAGATAAACCAGCTTTGATTTTAGGCTTTCCCGTGGGATTTGTGGGAGCGGCAGAGTCGAAAATAGAATTAGCAACTAATAGTCGTGGTGTGCCATTTATTACCCTGCACGGACGTAGGGGAGGCAGCGCAATCGCGGCAGCAGCAGTCAATGCTTTAGCAAAAGAGAACGAATTATGAATAAATTAGGCAAACTTTATGGATTAGGAATCGGGCCCGGCGATCCCGAATTGTTGACGCTAAAAGCACACCGGATTCTCACAACTGTTCCGGTAATTGCCTATCCTACCTTAGAAAGTGGCAAAGTTTTGGCACGGGCAATTGTGTCGGATTTTATCCGTCCCGAGCAGATAGAAATTCCCATGCCTTTACCTTTTAGTGTCGAGCGCAGTTCTCAACCTCATTATGATATTGCCGCCGAAAATATCGCCGAACAGTTAAACTTAGGTCTAGATGTGGCGGTGCTATGTGTGGGCGATCCGATGTTGTATGGCACGTTTATGTATATCTTTAATCGCTTGTGTGATCGCTTTTCAATTGAAGTCGTGCCGGGTATTTCTTCAGTGATGGCAAGTGCAGCAATGCTGGGTGTACCTATCACTTATCGAAATGACGTATTTAGTATCATGCCCGCTACTTTAGAGGCGGAAATATTGCGGGATCGCCTAGTATTTATTGATGCAGCGGCGATTATTAAATTAGGCAGACATTTCGCTAAAGTTCGCGATATTCTCGATGAATTAGGATTATTAGAACGCGCCCTCTACATCGAACGAGCAACCTTACCCAATCAGCAAATTATTCCGATTACAGAAGTCGATCCAGAGGCTGCTACTTACTGGTCATTAATTCTGATTCCTAGTAAAACTAAACCCCAATAACTCTATAGACACTAAGTTAAATCTTCTATCCCCTACCTGACAGAACCTATAGGGTTTAGATAATGTTATAAAAATGTCTTTTCTTCGTTGCTTTTTTTGTTGCATAGGAGGCTATATACAGCGTTTCTCGGATTGATAAGTAGGTAGGCGTTAAAAATTATCAGATGCCCCCCTTATCAAGGGGGGATTAAAGGGGGGACTAAGGGGGGATCGGCACCCCCCTTATCAAGGGGGGCAGGGGGGATCGAACCTAAAATCTATTTTTAATTTAATTATAACCAGCTACTTAAGGTAATCTATTTTCTTCTCCGTTCTCTGTCACCTAAAAATAACTACCATGTCCGATTTTCCTGAATCTATCCGCAATACTAGCGTCAGCGATCAAGCGACTAATAATGATGCTCTCGGATTTGAGCCTTATGTAATAGCGATCGCTGAATTTTTGTTGCATCAGCAGACACAACCACCCCTAACTTTATCGGTTGAGGGAGAGTGGGGTAGTGGCAAGTCTTCTTTTATGAAAATGTTAGAGGAATATTTACGAGAAAAGGGAGGTCGGACGGTTTGGTTTAATGCTTGGCGACACGATAAAGCGGAGTCGGTATGGGCAGCTTTTGCGCTGTCTTTTATTAAGCAGATTTCTACGCCCAAAAATTGGCGAGATTTGCCTCGAATTATCCTAGGACACTTTAAATTACAATTATTGCGTTTTAACCTAGAAAAAGGCTTATTTGAATTAATTAAAGCTTTACCAGTAATAATTTTTGTGATTTGTGCCTCAATTGCCATTCCTTTTATTTTAATCATTTATGGAGTTGAAGGAATTAACGAATTAATCAGAGCAGCAACCTCTCAAGATGTTTTTTGGAGCAAAATTAATTCAGTTTTTAAGTTATTATTTACTGCGGTCGGTGTCACCTTATCAGGAGCGGGGATTTTCGCTGGTATTAAGAGTTTATTGAGAAATTTTCAAAGGTTACTCCAAAACCCTAAAAACAACCTAATTAAATACATAGAAGCCCCAGATTATAAAAAACAATCGGCATTTGTAGAAGAATTTCATGAAGATTTTGCTAAAATTGTCGATGCTTATATTGGCAATGATCGGGTATATGTATTTATTGACGATTTAGATCGTTGTGAACATCCAAAATCAGCGGACTTGATGCAAGCGATTAACTTGATGATTGCTGATGATCCTTCAGTGGTGTTTATTTTAGGAATGGACAGAGAAAAAGTAGCCGCTAGTTTAGCTGTCAAATACGAAAACATTCTCAAGTATTTACCGTCGGAAATCACAGAAATTGATCCTGATATTTTGGCCAGACGTAGTGCTAATAAAGGGTTAGCTTATGGTTATACCTTTATTGAAAAGTTTGTCCAGCTTCCCTTTTTAGTTCCCCAACCATCCCGGTCAGATTTTGAGCGTTTTTTGATTCAGCTTGCTACTTCAACTCCTCCCAATTTACAGCCAGCTAAACCTCGTTTTACATTTTTTCAGTCATTCTGGGGTAAGTTTAAGTTAGCTTTACCCTGGAGAAATAATTCGCAAAAGCATCTCACTTCCCCAACAAGTAATCAGACAAGTGATTTAAAAAACTTGTCTCTAGATAATCCTTCGATAGAATCTGAACAAACCGAAAAAGAGAAAGCACGAGCATCTGTAATTAAGCGATTAGAAGCGATTCAAGTCAACAAATCTGATAATAGAGATTCCCAAACAGTGCGGAATGTCATTATGATGGTAGCTCCCGCATTGGATTACAATCCGCGACGGATTAAACACTTTATCAATGTCTTTCGTCTCAAGGTTTATATCGCTAATGAAACTGGTTTATTTTTTGAGGAGCGAGACAAGGATGATAATTTGTTAGAGCCTTCTTTGACTTTTGAACAGTTAGGTAAATTTACTGCCATTAGTTTAAAATGGCCATTGTTATTGTCAGATTTGGAAAATGATAAGCAAATTTTAGCAAAATTAGAAAAATTTGCACTAGATGAAGAAAAAACCCAAGAATATGAAGAGTCGATTCGCTATTGGGCTAGTCATACTAAGCTTAAAGCTTTAATGGCTTACGGTCATGAAAAATCGGCAGCTAACTCTAAATTTAGCTTGGCAGAGATAAATGTTGATAAATTATTACAAGTATCGCCCAAGATAATTCGGCAACCTGAAACTGTAATTTTACCAAACTTTAACCCAGAAATGGTGGATATACCCGCTGGTAAATTTAACATGGGTTCTAATGAGAATGAGAATGAAAAACCGATACATGAAGTAATTGTGCCAGCATTTCAGATAGGCAAATATCCTATCACCCAAGCACAGTATCAAGCGGTGATGGGATATAATCCTTCCAGGTTTTCAGGAAATCCCCAGAACCCGGTAGAAACCATTAATTGGTTTGATGCTCAAGAGTTTTGTGAAAAATTGAGCCAGTTAACCGGAAAAAACTACCGTTTGCCTACAGAAGCAGAATGGGAATATGCCTGTCGCGCTGGTACAAAAACCCGATTTAGTTTTGGCGATGATAAAGAGCAACTAGGAGATTATGCCTGGGTTGATGGTAATTCAAATAATACAACCCATCCTGTTGGGGAAAAGCGGCCTAATCCTTGGGGAATCTATGATATGCACGGCAATGTTTGGGAATGGTGTGCTGATCAAAATCATGAAAGTTATGCTCGCAAACCAGACAATATTAGAGAAAATGGCAGTCTTGCATGGAGAGATAACAATATAACTAATAAGTCATCAATAATACGGCGTGGCGGTTCGTGGTGCCGCGACCCTTTGGCCTATAGCTCAGCGTATCGAGGCAAAAGCGTTGCCGATATTCGCAACGATATCGGTTTTCGTGTTGTGTGCGATCTCCCCCAATCAGTTAACAGTTAACTGTTAACTGTTATCAGTTGGGAGCCACCATTGGCGCAATAATATTGTAGGGGCGAATTGCATTCGCCCTCTTTGAATAACTTCTACTGCTCACCTATAGGTGAGGGAAAGTCACAAATAGGAGATGCAGCCGATAATTTTCTGGAAATATAGTCTTTAAACCCTTGTCTGGCAAAACTACAAGGAATAATCAGCACTGATTATCACACAAAGTCGAGGAGAGCCATAGGGCGAGCCTGAGAATGGAGATCGCTGTAGTTGCCCGTCACCGCTTTTCAAGGTTACTTTAATGTTAGAATCGAATCACTTCTTTTAGGTTTTGCTATGCGTGCGATTGAAACCACTGGTATCCTCAATACCCAAGGGCAAATTCAACTTGATCATCCTATTCCCCAAGAAAAAGATCGGTTTGTGCGCGTCATTCTTTTGATGTCGGAGGATGAACTGAACGAAAAAAACTGGCTAGATGCCGTTTCCCATAACCCTAGCTTTGCTTTTCTGCAAGATCCCGAAGAAGATATTTATACCCTTAACGATGGACAACCTGTAACTAATGAAGGGTAAAATTGTATTAATTCAATTTCCCTTCGACGATTTATCTTCCAGTAAGGTTCGTCCTGCTTATTGCCTAACCAATCAAATTGGAGGCTATCAACACATTATCTTTGCCCTAATTACCAGTCGTATTCCAGAAAATCCCCTTCATACAGATATTATTCTGAGACCAGAAAATCCAGATTTTATGATCAGTGGTCTTCGCCAATCGTCAGCCATCAGACTCGATCATTTAGTAACACTTCGCTCTTCACTGATTCAGCGTGAACTAGGCTCATTATCATTAAAAACACAAACCTTAATTGTAGATATTTTGTCCGATATTCTACGTTCTTAAAAAAAATACGATCACTGATTTCTTCGGGGGCATTATTTAACGCAGTTTTTAGCTTTAAATTACGATAAATTTATCCGCTTTATACGTTACGCTATGCTAACCCATTCTACGGTTACTCATCGGCCATATTATCAGGAATAATGGGTATTTCCGTCACTCCCCAATCGGTCGGATAAAGCCCTCAATCAATGAAACGATAAACACCAGGAAAAGGCCAATACTACGGTTTTAAACATAACCCATGCCGCACAGGATTGTAATGAATATAATCACAGTGTAAAGATTCAATCTTGTAAATTGCGTTACCCAACCTACCTTTTTTCTCTGAATTATGATTTTTATAAAAACTCAACATTTTTATACATATAATCAGGCTCTAAACATTCCCAAATTAAAACTAAATCACTAATAATTTTGCCAATAGATTGACGTTGATGTGAATAAATAATCCCCCAATGCTCTAATCCCATTGAAGACAAAACCAGAAAATCATCATCAAAAGTAAAAATGACTCGGCCTTGCGATAAAGCATAAGCTAATTGTTCCTCATCGGAAGACCCCATCAGTCCTTTTTCTGGAGAAGTTGTAACATCAATCCCTCGCATTCTTAAACCTTTAGCGATCGCATTAGAGACGCTTTCATCTAGGTGAAACTTAAGCTTATTGGCCATTATTTCCCTTTAAAAGTTTTTCGACCAATGAAGGTTTATCCCCTTGTAACTGTTTAGCAAAATTTTCGCTGGATTCAATATCTTGGCGAATTTCTTCTCGATGATCATGGTAATAAGCTAAAGCTGCATAAACATCAGCTAAAGTAATCGTTGGATAATTATAAACAATTTCATCAGGACACATCGCCATTCTTTCATGCCAAATAACAATGTCTTGTACCTTAATACGATGTCCAGCAATACGAGGTTTACCGCCACAAACACCGGGTGTTACTTCAATATGCTGTTTAAGCACTAAAGATGACATAATAACTCATTTACTCTACTTCTAGATATCCTAGCATTTTTCTTGAAAAAACGCAACCACCGATCTTTTAGGATACGTTACCTAACGTGCCTTTTAATGTGAAACATTTTAGACATTTTCATATTATTATCCGTTACGCTATACTAAAATATTCTACCGTTACTGCTACAATTGGCTCCAAAGACCACTATAACCAACTAAAACCATGACTCAAGCCACTTTTGCAGAAATACTAGAAGCAACTGAACAACTTCCCCGAAAAGATCAAGAACAACTTATTCACATTTTAAAAAAGTGAAAGACATTGACGAGGCTCAACAATACCTCAACAACTAATGGAAGGGATTCCGGCAAGATTAAAATAAATTAAGGTCATCTGGCCGCAGTCAGTTTTAACCGACTGAAAATATTACTTGGTCTGAGGAGCTTTTTCAAATTGACAGACGATCGCGTTTATTGGTTAGCATGGTCAAGTATTGCTGGAGTTGGGCCAATTTCCCTGAAGCGACTCTATCAGCATTTTGGCAGTGTCGCTGTGGCCTGGAATGCCACCGATACTGCGATCGCAGAAGTGGCGGGATTTGGCAAAAAGTTAATGGTAGCGGTACGGGAAGGGCGATCGCAAATTGACCCAGAAGCTCTTTTCGCCGAACATATCCAGAAAAACCCCCTTTTTTGGACTCCTAGCGACCCAGAATATCCCCGCTTTCTCTGGGAAATTCCCAGTCCTCCCCCCTTACTTTACTATCAAGGAAAGGTCAATTTAGAGGAAAATCAGGGAAATATCCCCACCGTCGCCATTGTGGGTACTCGTAACCCCACGGATCACGGCCGGCGCTGGGCGCGGCGCTTAAGTACCCTTTTGGCCCAACAGGGATTTACTATTGTTTCTGGTATGGCCGAAGGAATTGATGGCGAGGCACACCAAAGCTGTTTAAAAGCGGGGGGAAGGACGATTGCCGTCTTGGGAACGGGGGTCGATGTGGTTTATCCTAGTCGTCATCGGCAGCTACACGCGGACATCCAAAAGCAGGGTTTAGTCATTAGTGAACATCCTGCGGCAACTCAACCGAATAAAGCCCATTTTCCCAGTCGTAATCGCATTATCGCCGGTTTAAGTCGCGCGACTATTGTTATCGAGGCCCCCGAAAGGTCTGGCTCCCTGATTACGGCCAGTTATGCTAACGAATTCGGCGGCGATATCTATGCTTTACCCAATTCTCCCGATATTGCCGCCGCTAGGGGCTGTTTACAACTGATTCATCAGGGGGCAGAAATTATCGTTTCTGAGGAGAAATTATTAGAAATGTTGGGGGCAATTCCCACCACGAACCAATCCGCACCGGTTAATCTCTCCCCTTCACTCCCTCTAGAGACATCCCCGGTCGTTAATGCTGCTCCTCCAGTCAATCTAGAACCTAGACTAGCACAAGTCTATCAGTTATTTGACAGAGATGCCCTGTTGTTTGACATTATTGTTCAAAAAATGCAAATCCCCACCTCAGAAGTGGCGGGGATCTTATTGGAATTAGAATTAATCGGTTTAGTGACTCAGTTACCCGGTATGCGTTACCAGAAAACCTAGTCAACTCCTCTACAGGTGTTTATCTATGGTGGTAGCTAAAGTGGTTTTCGGTACAGCCCCGACCACCATATCAACTTTTTGACCTCCTTTGAAGATCATCAGAGTGGGAATACTGCGAATCCCATACTGACTAGCGATAATGGGGTTTTCGTCGGTGTTGAGTTTCACCACCTTGACTTGCCCTTCGAACTGTGCGGCAATTTCTCCCACAACGGGAGCCACCATTCGACAGGGGCCGCACCAAGGAGCCCAGAAATCCACTAGGACAAGGTCGGCACTATCTAAAACTTCATCTTTAAAGGTGGCATCTGTAACGGCAGTAACCTCTGACATACTTAAGAAATCCTCTAGTAATCACGGTTATCTAGAATACGCAAAAATTCCGTTCTAGAGATTCGTGGTGCGATGTTGACATTCCACTGGTGAAAAGGACGAGAACTAGCTCTAAATCCACTATAGAGGCCTTAACTTGCATCAGAGGTAGCTTCTTGGATTAATTTCACAAGGGGTATTCTTCTATTTTATAACCCTAGAGGCTCTATTTTGACTTTTTTTTGATAAAGTTTTGTAATATTGCCCGAGTCAGGGATGGGTGATCACAGCCGGATAAAATTTTCTTGAAGAAAAACCCGAAAAGTCAGCGATTTTATCTAGACTTAACCTGAGTTTGATTATGATCGCCATAGGCCACCTCCTAATTGAGCTTTTCTATGAAAATTCTGGTCTTAAATGCGGGATCGAGCAGTCAAAAAAGTTGTTTATACGATTTAGATATTCTCCCCTCCCATCCTCCCCAACCAATTTGGGCAGCGGGGATCGATTGGACAGTTAACCCTGATTACGCGGTTTTAACGGTAAAAGCTCAGGGAATTAAACAGGAAATTAATCTTTCTAGTCAGGATCGTCCGGCAGGAATTGCTCGGATGTTAGATACCTTAGTCACTGGCGAAACTAAGGTAGTAGCCAACCTCGCAGACATTAGTATAGTCGGTCATCGAGTTGTCCATGGTGGCACGGAATATTCCCAGGCAACTATGATCACTCCCCAAGTCAAAGAAACGATTAAAAAGCTGATTCCCCTGGCTCCTAGTCATAATCCCGCTCATTTAGAAGGAATTGAAGCGATCGAGCAAGTTTTCGGCGATGTTCCTCAAGTAGCAGTGTTTGACACCGCTTTTCATCGTTCTATCCCTCCCGAATCTTCTCTTTATCCCATTCCCTACCAATGGAGTGAACTGGGAATCCGTCGCTATGGTTTTCATGGCACCAGTCATCAGTACTGCTCCCAACGAGCCGCCGAATTGTTAGGAAAACCCCTGGAATCCTTGAAAATGGTGATCTGTCATCTGGGCAATGGTGCTTCCCTATCGGCAGTCAAGGGGGGTAAAAGTATCGATACTACTATGGGATTTACTCCCCTAGAGGGATTGATGATGGGAACCCGCAGCGGTTCGATCGATCCAGGGATTCTGATTTATCTAGAGCGAGAATATCAATATAATCCCGATAGTTTAAATAGTTTACTCAATAAAGAATCGGGTTTAAAGGGAATTTCGGGTATTTCTGGGGATATGCGGGCAATTACGACGGCGATGGCCGAAGGCAACGAGAGGGCAAAATTAGCATTTGAGATGTATATTCATCGTCTGAAAGGTTTAATCGGATCGATGATCGCTTCTCTAGAGGGGTTGGATGTGTTGGTATTTACGGCAGGAATCGGCGAAAATTCAGCTTTAGTACGGGAAAAAGCCAGTCAAGGCTGGCCTTTTTTGGGTTTAGAGTTAGATTTAGCTAAAAATGCCGCTCGTCCCCGGGATGAGGATATCGCCAGCGAGACATCTAAAGTGCGAGTGATGGTAATTGCTACGGCGGAAGATTGGGCGATCGCACGAGAATGCTGGCATTTATCTCCATAGACCTTACCTTTGGCCATTCTCTTTTGGCTGTTCCGTTGCGGGAATCTCCATAATCGGATGGTTAAGAGCAATCATCAAATGGTCTCCCTCTTGGCTAATACTGCTCGGACTGCTCGCCATTTGGGAGAGGGGATCATTGCGTCCCGAGACGAAGTAGGAGCCAACAGCGATCGCCATAGCGGTGAAAATTGCGCCACCATAAACATAATATTGCCGACGACGCTGACCATCGACTTTTCTGAACACCTGTTCTGCCAATCGGTCGCTGGCCATAGTAGCCGGTACGGGAATTTGCTTTAAATTAGTTTGTAATCCCAAGAGCTGCTGATAGAGTTTTTTAGCGGCAGCATCATGGTCTAACCAATGCTGAACTAGCTTCCGTTCCTCTACCGTTACTTCGTTATCAATATAGGCGCTAATTAAATCGAAACGATGAGCTTCTTCGTTATCCTCATCTAAGAATAAAATATCCTCGGTTGCGGAGTTGCCATCGCTGTCATCGTGACGTAACAAAGACTTGATCCATTGAACGTCTTCGGGTTGATAATTATTCATGGTTGACCTCGACCAGAAGCGATCGGTATGCAATCACTTTTCACCAGCACGGAGCTAGTTAAATTTAACGACTCCTCACTTCGGCCGTTAGTGCCGAATCACCACAATTTTATTTAGCCTTCCGTAAAATAGGGCTGTAAAACAGATTGTAATTTAGCGCGAGCGCGAGCAATGCGGGATTTAACAGTTCCTAAAGAAACTCCCGTCATCTCGGCAATTTCTTCGTAGGCCATGCCTTCAATTTCTCGCAGAATAATAGTTGTCCGAAAAGCTTCTGGTAAATCAGCGATCGCCGCCTGTAATTGATCGTAGAATTCGTGGGTGGTGAGATGTTCATCGGGACTGGGGTAATCGGACTCGATATCCCAATCGATTTCGCCATCTTCCACGCGCCGGGGAGCATCGAGGGAAATGGGGTGATTAACCCGCTTGCGTTTCCGCAATTCGTCGTAAAAAAGATTAGTGGCAATGCGACTTAACCAACCGCGGAACTTGAGGGGTTCATGGAGACGGTTAATATTGCGATAGACGCGAATCCAGACCTCTTGAGCCAAATCAGCGCGATCTTGCCAATCGGGAGCCAAATGATAGAGTAATTTATCAATATGAGCTTGATAGCGCCGCAGCAGTTCCGCAAAAGCTGCTCGATCGGGCTGGCACCCTTCCTGACAGCGTGCAATTAGATCGTAGTTGGAGAGTTTGTCAGGGGACACGGGGTTTTGAGACTTTTTGGCCTCAAGTGACCAAGATGCTGGAATCGATTGACTCATGGGATTTCCTCTAAGGATATAAACTCCTCACTCAGAGCTTGAGGACGGGAGAATTCAGTAAAGGTTCCCGAAAATAAATAAT
This sequence comes from Microcystis sp. M53602_WE12, assembly GCF_030065455.1. Taxonomy (NCBI): domain Bacteria; kingdom Bacillati; phylum Cyanobacteriota; class Cyanophyceae; order Chroococcales; family Microcystaceae; genus Microcystis; species Microcystis sp. M53602_WE12. The sequence continues at coordinate 12,923 of NZ_JASJFB010000026.1, forward strand.
TTTTTTCCCATATTTTGATTCTAACCGATCGGGGCATTCATCTGGGGGAGCAAGTGGGGAGGTGGGGTAGTGGGGTAGTGGGGTGTCGGGTGTGGGGTAGTGGGGAGGTGGGGTAGTGGGGTAGTGGGGTAGTGGGGAGAATACATAAAAGCTGTCTCGGAGTCTCGGAGTCTCCTGAATAGCTCTGTAAGTTAGGTTTTTTCCTTAGCGAGAATAAAGACGCTGCCCTCGCTGCCGCGGCCGATGCGGAGATCTTCATCGAGATAGGTGATATCGAGCCAACCTGTTTGTTGGCGATTATTGAAAGAAAAATCGAGGGGAGGAAATTTTTTGCCACTCTCGATCGCATCGATAAATTCTTGGGGAGAATGATAATTGAGAAGACGTTGCAGACCGAGGATCGAGCGCTCAAATTTGACCATTACCCGGCGCTCGGATGTGGGTTCAAAGGTAGCGGAGACGATTACTACCCCTTCTAGCCAAGGTAGTCCGATAATTTCGGCGATATTGTAGAGTTTGGCCTTGTTCAGGTCGAGATATTGATAAATTTGCCCTAATTGAAAAAAAGGTAGGCGATCTATTCCCAGAATGTTGCGGCTGCTGGTGAATAGCAAACGCCAATTGCCCCCTAATAGTTGTTTAACTTCGAGGGGATGGGGATGGGGATTGTGATCCTCCAATTGTTCGATCGCCGCTAAAATCCGCACGCGGTCGCTTTCTGTCGCCAGGAGTCCGCGATTTCTACCAGCGATCAATTCTAATAATTTCGCTTTGGCATCCATAGAATAGACCTCCTGTAAAAATCAAAAATTGTTGTTAGGGTTAGGAATCAGTAGCTAGGAGAATTAAGAATGAATAATAATCAATTAAATAGTCTATTTACAGATTTTATACAATTTAATCGTTATTTGTGCCGTTTTTGAACCCTCAAAACTAATTATGCAAGAGGTTTAATCTCCCTTACTTTTATAAACTGCCTCGACCCGCTAGGTACTCGCTCAAGGTTTTTGCTGATCCCAAGAGGCTCACCTGCGCCGATGATTTGAGAGTTTCAACGGGGTTTTAACCTCGGTGAGCGGCATTTTCAACTGTTGACTTGATTATTTTAACACAGATTAAATGCCTCGGTTTTAAAACTTTTTCATAACCGTAATTAAATGATCGAAATAGGAAGTAATTGCGTTTTTTTCTGAGTCGCTAAAATACTCTAAGCTGTATTATTTTAAAGCTTCTAACCCCGAAATAATCGCCCGATCGTTATCAACGATACTATTAGAATTATCCCGCAGTTTTCGAGCTTGTTGACTATAAACAAGTAAATCAGGCTCTAAATTGACGATAGTATCTAAATCGCTATCGCTGAGATAGCAAGTTTGATCATCCGCTTGTTGCCAAATAGCGATCGCTGATTGCTGATAGGGCCAATTAGCGAAACTGATGATTCTCGCTTTTGGGATCAATTGCTGGGTGCGCTCACTCAAAGGCATCGATCGCTCTCCGTTAGGTCAGATTAGGCAGTTAAGATCACTTCTATCATAAATGATCGAAAAATTAGCGATAACTCCAGATTTTTTGAAATCTGTCCAAGAGGATCGCTTACAATAAACAAAAGCTAAGTCATTATAATTTGATCATCATGTCAGTTTTAATAGCGATCGGTGTACTTGCCCTATTAATTGTCGTTCACGAATTGGGTCATTTTGCCGCTGCTCGTTGGCAATCTATCCATGTTAATCGCTTTTCCATCGGTTTTGGTCCAGCTTTAGCTAAATATCAAGGTAAAGAAACGGAATACGCCCTCCGCGCCATTCCTTTAGGGGGTTACGTTGGTTTTCCCGATGACGATCCCGATAGTCAAATTCCCAATAACGATCCTGATTTATTACGCAATCGTCCTGTTTTCGATCGAGCTATCGTCATTAGTGCGGGAGTAATTGCTAATTTAATTTTTGCCTATTTTTTGCTTGTTACCCAAGTCGCTACGGTGGGTTTTCCCCAAATTAACTATCAAGAAGGGGTAATTATTCCAGAGGTTTTTACGGCTGAAAATTCCGTCGCTAAACAAGCGGGAATACAAGCGGGTGATATCGTCCTCGCTATCAATGATCAGCCCCTTGGTGCTTCTCAAAATGCCATTATTGACTTCCGTGACATTATTCAATCTTCCCCCAATCAACCCCTAAAATTAACCATCAAACGCCCGACAGAAACTCTCGATTTAATTGTTACTCCTGAATTGGGAAGTGATGGTCAGGGTAAAATTGGGGTTAGATTGGCTCCCAACGGTCAAGAAACTCGCCTGAAAGCCGATAGTTTTGGCCAAGCTTTTAGCTTAGGTGCGGGTGAATTTCAACGATTAACCCTATTAACCGTGCAAGGTTTTGGGCAGTTAGTTAGTAACTTTAAAGACAGTGTTCAACAGGTAGCAGGACCGGTTAAAATTGTCGAATACGGAGCCGCAATCGCTCGTAATGATGCGGGTAATCTTTTTCAATTTGCCGCCCTAATTAGTATTAACTTAGCGGTGATTAATATTCTGCCTTTACCTGCTCTTGATGGTGGTCAGTTGGTATTTTTATTAATCGAGGCTTTGGTAGGTAAACCTCTCCCGACTAAACTGCAAGATAACATCATGCAAACAGGTCTAGTTTTACTCTTAGGATTAGGAGTTTTCTTAATCGTGCGCGACACGGCTAACCTAGCAGTTTTTCAGGATTTATTCCAGTGATGGACTCTCGAAAAAAAACTGAACCTCAACTGCGCGCCCTAGAAATTTTAAGCAACTTAAAGCGATTATATCCAGAGGCAACCTGTAGCTTAAATTATCAAACTCCCGTGCAGTTATTGGTGGCAGTGATTCTCTCGGCACAATGCACTGATGAGCGGGTAAATAAGGTAACTCCTGCTTTATTCGCTCGTTTTCCCGATGCTAAATCCTTAGCTTTTGCCGAGCGAGAGGAGTTAGAAACTCTCATTCGTTCCACGGGATTCTATCGCAATAAAGCTAAAAATATTCAGGGTGCTTGTCAAAAAATCCTCAAGGATTTTCAGGGGGAAGTACCCAAGACAATGGCGGAATTATTAACGTTACCCGGGGTAGCTAGAAAAACGGCTAATGTGGTACTTGCTCACGCTTACGGGATTATTGAGGGGGTGACAGTAGATACCCACGTTAAGCGCTTAAGTAATCGTTTGGGTTTAACTACTAATAACGATCCAGTGAAAATTGAACGGGATTTAATGGCTTTACTACCTCAACCAGATTGGGAAACTTTTTCTATTAGTATTATTTACCACGGCCGGGCAGTTTGTAAAGCAAGAAATCCCGCTTGTTTTTCCTGTCAATTAGCCCCTCTTTGTCCCGCAGCAAACAGTAAACAGTAAACTGATAACTCACACCTGATAAGTAGGGAGGCAAAATTATTTGTAGGATGGGTTAGCGGTAGCGTAACACAATCGGGCGTTGGGTTTCATGCTTCAACCCAACCTACGTTCATCTTATATTTAATTCCACCCACCTACTTAACTGGTAACTGAATCACTGGTAACTGAATCACTGATAACTGATAACTGATAACTGATAACTGATGTGGGGGGCTATAATGGGAAAAAATAACTCATCCATCAATCTTATGAGTCAAGGATCTCGGCAAGAAATAAAAACCCAAGCAATAATCCTCGCTACCTTTGTGGCGATTTTTTGGCTGTTAGAGATTTTAGATCAATTTGTTTTTCGGGGCAGTTTAGACATTTTCGGGATTATTCCGCATCAAGTCATCGGATTGCGGGGTATTCTTTTCGCACCTTTCCTACACGGTGACTTTCCCCATCTTATCGCTAATACCGTTCCTTTCCTGATTCTTGGTTGGTTGGTGATGTTACAGGAAACCAGTGACTTTTTTATTGTGACTGGGTTAACTATGCTGGTGGGGGGGTTAGGAGTCTGGTTATTTGCTGCTCCCGGATCCATCCATATCGGAGCAAGTATCTTGATTTTTGGCTATTTAGGTTTTTTATTACTGCGGGGCTATTTCCAGAGAAATATTCCTTCTATACTCTTGTCAATTCTAGTCTTCTTACTCTACGGTGGCACAATTTGGGGCGTTTTGCCTTCCCGTCCGGGGATTTCTTGGCAAGGACATTTATTTGGTTTCCTAGGCGGGGTTTTAGCCGCCAAATTAATCGCCACCGAAAAGAAACATTATCCCTAAATGGGGGAACCTTCTATCTCGCTACATACTTCATAAAAATCGGTGACAGGCGGTTTCGCAAACAGAGGAGCCATGGATTTCAGCAATAATTCGTGGGCTTCGCTTTTATTTGCCTCCATATCATCGATTTTATCCCAGATGATCACGGCAATTCCTTCGTCGGTTCCGGGTTTTTGCAACAGAAAAGCTCCCTGGAATCCCGTGGAATAGGTGGAAACGGCTTTTTCGTAGAGTTTTTGGGCTTCGGAAAAACACCCCGGTTTAAATTCACCAATAGCCACATAGGCATATTTATGTTTGAGAAAATCGAGAAATTCTGGCATGGCAATGAGGGGAAATGGAATAAATCTTTCTTTCTACTCCTATTAAAACTTAGATCGATCGCCCCCTCCGCCCCATCGACATATTTTTTTAACTAAGCTTCCCCAATTGTCTCTTTTTTTGTTAGCTTATATGTAGTCGTTATGAGTTTGTATAAGTTCTATGATCAAAATTGTTGGTATTAATGGCAGTTTACGCCCAGGATCCTATAGTGCGATGGCGTTAGAAGTTGCTAAGCTAAACGGCTTTTACTTCGGATCACCGATATAGACTCCAAAAGGGTTATAGCTGTTGGATCATGCAGGTTAAGCGCCGTTTAGCTTATCAGTCGAGTACAGGCGTTAGGAGTAGAAACGGAGATAATTGACCTGAGAAAACTCTCTTTACCCTTCTGTAACGGGGGAGATGACTATTCTGACTATCCCGATGTGGCCAAAATGCAGCAAACGGTTAAATCGGCAGCGGGATTAATTTTGGCGACACCGGAGTATCATGGCAGTGTCAGTGGTGTGATGAAGAATGCCCTAGATTTAATGAGTTTTGAGGAGTTATCGGGAAAGGTTGCTGGATTAATCAGTGTTTTAGGCGGCCAATCCAATAGTAACGCCCTAAATGACTTAAGAATCATTCTCCGTTGGGTTCATGCTTGGGTAATTCCCGAACAAATTAGCTTAGGACAAGCGTGGAAAGTCTTCAACGAAGACGGAAAAATCCTTGACGAGAAGCTTTCCCAACGTTTTGACGCTTTTGCGCGAAGTTTAGTCGATAATACCCGTAAACTCAACGGGATCTAGTAATATCGATGGTGATTTTACCGGTGAAATGGGGAATTGGGGCGGCAGGTTTCGATAATTGTACTCTTACCTGTCGCACTCGATCGAGTTCTAGGATATCCTCAGCGATAACCGTGGCCAATTTTTCCACTAGGGCAAATTTGCCGGTTTCAATCTGGTGTTTGACAATTTTGATCGCCTGTCGATAATCTAGAGTATCTTCAATCGCGTCACTTTTGCCAGCAATGCTGATATCAACTTCTAGGGATAAATCCACCTCAAACCATTGACCTAAAACCTGTTCTTCGGCCAGATATCCTGTGTAACCGTAGGCCCGAATTCCTGTAACGTGAATAGTATCCATAGATAGTTAAATTAAAAAACTGGCGGCTTTTCCCACAAAGATGAAGTGTAACCTAATTTGGTATCGACGACCCACTCCCCAAAAGGAAAACTTCCTATCTTGTCACCATTAAGATAACTGCTAAGTAAGTGGTTCTAATTAAATAGAAGATAGATTTTGCCTTCGATACCCCCTTAATCCCCCCTTGATAAGGGGGGTGTCTGACAATTTTTAACACCTACCTACTTATAAGTTATCGTTTACACGGCTCTCACCTGTTCGGCGTAATCTTTGGGACGTAGTTGACGGAAACCTTGAAAAGCCAATTGTCTCAAGTTTAGAGGTAAATAGGAAAGCAGTAAACCCAGTCTGGCCCGTCGGGATTTTCCTGACAATTTCGAGGCTTTTTCTATTAAAACTCGCCCGGCTTCGGTTTCTCCCTTTTCAATTAATTTTATCCCCAAACATTCCTGTAAAAAAGCCGTCCTTTTCACTCTTTCTTCTTCTAATTTTACATCATTAAAGTGATAACCTTCTGTACAAAACAAGTTTGCTTGCAAAAAGTGAACCGCTTGTTTTAAGCTAGTTTGCCCCCCATGGAAACGATATTCCATTAATAATTCTGGCAGAAAATAAGCTTGTTTTCCCGCTAAAGCTAAACGCACTAATAAATCAAAATCTTCACAACCATCCGCCTGAGGGCGCATATAATCCACATCGGCTAAAGATTGATAACGAAAAAGAGTCGAACCCACCTGTAAACTTTTACAGGAAAAAGTTTGTCTTTCTAAATCAGGAATAATCCCTTGTTGTAATCTATCTTTGCCCCATTTCGCTGAATTTTTTTTTGTTGCTGATGCAACTCTTTGTCCAAATCTATCAATAATCCAGTGATCTGTACAGACAAAATCAACGTTTTTTTCTTGATCTAAAATAGGGACAGTTTTCGCTAAAAATTCAGGAGTTAGTCCATCGTCATCATCGAATTTAATAAAATATTCTCCCCGAGCAGCCGTAAAACCCGATCGCATATTTAAACTTCTACCAAGATTTTGGGGATGACGCAGATAAATTATTCTCGAATCCTGAAATGCTGCCACCACTTCTGGGGTATGATCAGAAGAACCATCATCACAAACAATTAACTCAAAATCTTCATAAGTCTGCCGCAAGACACTATTAATCGAATAGCTGAGATAATCGGCGCGGTTATAGGTGGGAATACAAACAGTTACTTTCGGCATAATATTTTCAGTAATCAGTAATCAGTAATCAGTAATCAGCTTCTGAAGGCAAGAGGCAACAGGCAAAAGGCACAAGACAGTATCTGGCAATTCTCCTACCTAAAAAGAAGGTTATAAACTAAGTACATCAAAGCTTTTAGCTTAACAAATTAGGTTTTAGATTGGTCGAGTGGAGAGTGTTATAGCAGTTATCTTCATGGTGAGATAGGAAGTTTTCCTTTTGGGGAGTCGGTCGTCAATACCAAATTAGGTTATACTTCATCTTTACGAGAAACGCTATAAGTAAAAAGCAATCTCGGAGTCTCGGAGTCTCCTGTCTCCTGTCTCCAGGTTAAAAAAGTATTTTTACATTTTTGCAAAGGAATGTTAAGTTTTAGGGTATTGAATGAGTAACCTTGATAGCCATGGCTCCTAAAATAGCAGGGATTATCTGTACCCACAACCGCGATCACTACCTAGAAGGAGCGATCGATAGTCTTTTAGGGCAAACCTGCCCAGATTGTGAGATTTTAGTGGTTGATAACGCATCTACCGATAAAACCCGTCAAGTGGCCCAGTCGCGTCTGGGAGATGGGCGGCTAAAATACGTTTACGAACCTATTTTAGGGCTATCTACCGCCAGAAATCGCGGGGCGAAGGAAACTAGAGCGCCGATTTTAGCCTATTTGGATGACGATGCGATCGCTAGTCCTCAATGGTTGCAAATTCTGTTAAATGCCTACGAAAATAACGACAAACTGGCAGTAGCGGGGGGAAAAGTCACCTTAATTTGGCCGCAAGGCTACAGTCAACCCAATTGGTTATCCGATGAGTTAGCAGCGGGTTTAGGGGCTTTCGATTTGGGCGACAATGTGGTATACATCAGCCAAGCGGATTTAACTCCGCGAGGGGTTAATTACTCAATCCGGCGAGATTTCTGGGAGAAGATTGGCGGTTTTGACCCTAATTTGGGAAGAATTGGTAAAAAACTTCTTTCTAACGAGGAATTATACACTACAGAACTAGCACTCGCCCAGGGATGGCAAGTAGGCTATTTTCCCGCAGCATTGGTGGAACACAATGTTGCCCCGGAAAGAATCAATCGTCAATGGTTTATGCGTCGTAGTTGGTGGCAAGGCATCAGCGAACACTACCGGGAAGAAGTGGCAGGAAGAACGGGATTGGCTCAATTTAGGCGAGGAGGTGAGCGTTTGGTGAGAGGATTGGTTAAATCTGTCAAATTTATCAATGATCCCGCTAAAAGGTTTGAGAATCTTCTCTATGCCTACGGACAAATCGGTTATTTAAGCGAGGCCGCCAAGGCGATGTTAACCCCTCAAAAGTAAATTATTGTAAATAAATGGGTAAAAAAGCGTTAATTTGTGGTATATCGGGCCAGGATGGAGCCTACCTAGCCGAATTACTGTTAAAAGCTGGCTATACAGTTTGTGGCACCTCCCGGGATGCCCAAATGTCCTCTTTTAGTAACCTGAAACGTTTGGGAATCAAGGAACAGGTAAAACTAGAATCGATGGCACTGAACGACTTTCGCAGTGTCCTACAAGTCTTAATTAAAATTCAGCCCGATGAGGTCTATAATTTGGCTGGACAAAGTTCTGTGGGTTTATCCTTCGAGCAGCCGGTGGAAACCTTAGAAAGTATTGCCACGGGAACCTTAAATCTCTTAGAAGCAATTCGATTTACCGGAGCAAAAATTAAATTATATAATGCAGGATCGAGTGAATGTTTCGGGGATATCGGCGATAATTCTGCCGACGAAAATACCCCTTTTCGTCCTCGCAGTCCCTACGCTGTGGCCAAATCGGCGGCTTTTTGGGAAGTGGCTAATTATCGAGAAGCCTACGGAATTTTTGCCTGTTCAGGCATACTTTTCAATCATGAATCTCCCCTGCGTCCCGAGCGCTTTGTTACCCAAAAAATTATCGCTGCCGTGGCTAAAATTGCCCGGGGAAGTATCGAGACTTTACACTTAGGAAATATGGATATTCAAAGGGATTGGGGTTGGGCACCGGAGTACGTTGAAGCGATGTATTTAATGCTGCAACAGGAGCAACCCGATGATTACGTCATTGCCACGGGAGAAAGTTCAAAACTGGAGGATTTTGTCGCCACAGCTTTTGCTACTGTGGGCTTAAATTGGCCAGATCATGTAATTTCCGATCAAAGTTTATTAAGACCAACAGATTTAGCCATTAGTCGCGGCAATCCCAACAAAGCTAAGGAAAAATTAGGTTGGCAAGCACGATACAAAATGACCGATATTGTCCGCATGATGGTAGAAAATCGTTTAGAGGAATAGCTATGAATATCTTAATGATTAGTTCCGCCTTCCCCTATCCACCAACCAGAGGGGGAACTCAGGGCAGAACTTTTAATTTACTCAAGTATCTCAGCAAAAATCATGATATTACTCTCATCGTTCAGCGTACTGCTGATGTCAGCGATGAGGAGGTAGAAAAGTTAGGTAACTTTGTTAGTGAATTGGTAGTTTTTCCCCGTCCTCGAGATGCCAAAACTGGAATAATTGCTAAACTGCAAAGATTAGCTCAATTCCTGCAAACGGGAACCCCTCCCAATGTACTTTTTGGCTATTCTCAAGAGATGCAGAACTGGATAGATAGGGCAGTTAATAGTCAAAAATTCTCAGTAATTACCAGTGAACATAGTGTTAATGAAATTTATATTCGTCCCCAATGGCAACAGCAAATTAGGACAGTAATTGATGTGCATAGTTCCCTCTATCAAACCTGCAAAAGTCAATTAGAAATTGGGGTTTCTAGTCAAGAATTACGGGATCGTCTCTACCTTCCTCTCATGGGTCGCTACGAACAAAAAACTGTGCAGAAATTCTCAAAAATTGTCGTCACTACCGATGATGATCAAAAACAAATGGAAGAATTTGCCCCCAATGGAGAGATTTATTTAATTCCTAATGCAGTCGATTTAGATTTATTTCCCTATCGTCCCGAGGAGCCTGCTGGACATAATTTAGTTTTTATCGGTGGGTTAGATTATTGGGTTAATATCGATGCGGCCTGTTTTTTAGCTAGGGAAATTTTACCTCGTATTCAAATTACTTATCCCGAGACTACTTTAACTCTAGTCGGTGCTAATCCATCCCTAGAAGTGCAAGAATTAACTAAGTTAAAAGGAGTAATTGTGACGGGACGAGTACCATCAATGACTACCTATCTTCATCAGGCAACTGTGGCAGTTATTCCCCTAAGAACAGGTTTTGGAATGAAGTTTAAAACCCTAGAATCTATGGCTGCGGGGGTGCCAGTGGTAGCCAGCGATCGAGGTTTAGAAGGATTAACAGTTGAAGGAAATAATGTTCCTTTAGCAGCCTTAAGGGCTAATAGTATTGAGGAATATTGTACGGCGGTTAGTAGTCTTTTTGAATCGGCAGAGTTGCGAGAAAAATTATCTAGAAATGCTCGCAAATTAATCGAAGATAATTATACTTGGCAGCAAGCGGCAGCTAAGTACGAACAAGTTTTGATTGCTGACATTTGTTAGAAAATTTCTCTAATTTTTTTGTAAATTAATATGCTATCAAATCAAATACCCGTGAAAATATCTGTTGTTGTTCCTCTTTATAACGAAGAAGAAAACATCGATGCTCTCTTTAGGCGACTTTTAGCGGTTTTAGAGGCACTAAATACCAGTTATGAGATCGTTTGCGTCAATGATGGTAGTCGTGACAATACTCTCAAAAATCTCCTGGAATATCATCAACGTTACCCACAAATTAAAGTGGTTAATTTATCCCGGAATTTTGGTAAAGATATTGCCATGTCAGCAGGAATTGATTACAGTCAAGGAATGGCAGTCATTCCTATTGATGCTGATTTACAAGATCCCCCCGAATTAATTGCCGAAATGATCGAAAAATGGCAGCAGGGTTATGATGTGGTTTATGCGTCCCGTCGGGTTAGAATTGGCGAAAGTTGGTTGAAACGTTTCACCGCAGAAGGTTTCTATCAAGTCATTAATAAATTAAGTCGGGTTCCTATTCCCCCTAATACGGGAGATTTTCGCTTGATTGATCGCCGAGTGGTAGAATCAATTAAAAAGATGCCCGAACGTCAAAGATTTATGAAAGGAATATTTGCTTGGGTGGGATATAAACAGACATCAATTTTATTCGATCGAGAACCCCGGTATCAAGGACAAACTAAATGGAATTACTGGAAATTATGGAATTTTGCCATCGATGGTATTACCTCTTTTAGTTTTTTACCTCTGAAAGTCTGGACCTATGTAGGATTTATCATTGCACTTGTTAGTCTTGTTTATGCTAGTTTTTTAATTCTTAGGACTATCATTTTAGGAATCGATGTACCCGGGTACGCTTCTCTGATGGTTGCTATCTTATTTTTAGGAGGAATTCAATTACTGACTCTTGGTATTATTGGCGAATATATTGGCAGGGTTTATGAGGAAGTAAAGGGCCGACCACTTTATCTGGTTCGAGATTGTTATGGTTTTGAAAATCGGGAACAAGTTACTGATAAAATAACTCAAAATTAAAATACTGACAAGAGGAGAATGAAGTCTATGAATACCGAAGTTTTTCAGCAATTTTTTGCCTATTGTGTCGGTAGTTGGCAAACGGAAAGAACCTATCATTATCTAGCCGATCAAGAAGTGGAACGTTCCCGTACTGAATTCCTCATTCAACCCCTGACTAGGGAGATTAAACAGAAAGTTCTGACAGATAATAACTATCCTGATATTGCGGATTTAGAAAGTATCCCCGGGTTTAATTTAGGTTTCTATACCATCTCGGAAAAAGGGGAAGAAGTGCGACAAAATCTTAATCTTTTATTTGTGGTTAAAGCAGAAAATAACGGTTATTTAGAAGGGGATTATCTTCGTGATCGCGCCTACGAAGAAGCAAGACCAATTATCTCCGCTTTTCGCTTTGATTCCACTACCAGAGAGTTATTAATGACCACCAATTATACTCGCAGTGTTTCCGTGGATTCAATTACTTTAATCAATCCAGACCTGCGAATTCGCAAAATTATTAACTATCAACGTCCCAAGGAGGGGGAACCCTTGGAAAAAGTTCTCTTGGTCGGTTTTGGAGTTGAGTGTAAAGTCAGTTAAAAAAATATTTCTTTCCCCCCCCTTGATTCTCCAGTCAGGGGGAGATTTTATAATAGGGTAACGATAGGATTAAGGAGCAAAAATAATGCTCAAAATCGGTCAACTTTCCCTAGAAAGTGGTGTTTCAATTAAAACGATTCGTTATTACGAGGAATTAGGACTAATTCAGTCCCCTGAGAGGACAGAGGGACAATTTCGCCTATTTACTCCCGATACTGTCCATCGCTTGCTGTTTGTCAAAAGATTACAATCTTTGGGTTTAAGTCTGCAAGAGATCCGCGAATGTTTAGTAATTCATGACCATGGTGAGTTACCCTGTGGAGATATTCAAGAAAAATTAATTAAACATATTGCTGAGATCGATCAACAAGTGGAACAATTGCTTTTATTGCGTCAACAATTAACCGAAACCCTGCAAGGATGGACGGATACACCAGTAAAAGACGATCAATTTATTTGCCCTAATCTCAAGGTTTAACTATCATGAAAAAGTTAATTTTATTGGTAACTGTAGCAATGATTTCTACTCCTGTCATTGCTCAACATTTACATCTTGATTCACCTCAAACTCAGACTTTACAAGCAATTCCTGATAATATACCAGCTTGGATGTATAACAAGCAACGTAATCATATTTATCCCCAAAGAGGGGTTTATAACAATGCCATTTATAATGTCAGAGATTTAGCTTTAGACTTGAATGCGATCGCTGTTGGTCATGCCTTTGCCTACGAAGATATCGTAACAGGAAAAGCGAAAGATTTAGAAACTAAGACATACCAAAAAATTAATTGGGTTTTAAAAAATCCGCCTAAATTTATGCCCGATGAGGGTAATATTTCCCCAACTTTTGGCAGAAAATACGGTGTTTTAGAACAGGTTTTCGAGTGGGCGCATATTTTCCATGCTCAAACCGTTGATGTTTTAGCCAGCAGCAAATTAACCAACAAGGAAAAAGAGGCGGAAATTGAAAAATTATATCAATTTTACTTGACAAAAGTTCCCTATGCGATTACGGGATTACCCATGAATATGGGTTATCTGGATTCCCAGCCTTATTCTAAAGCCTTTCGCCAGAAATATCCGAAAGTTAATGGCTTATTTTGGGGCTACCATTGGTTACAAGGAACAATGTATGACTTGCTCTATGAGAAGACGCTAGAAGAACAAAAACAAGCTTATAAACAGGTAGGAAAACAATACCATAGTCAGGAATTGTATCGCACCGATCGAGCTTTTATGCCGATGTTTGCCGAACTTAGTCCCAAGTTTGCCCGACGTTTTCCCGCAATATCTAACACCTTCGATAACCTCCATATGTTGCACGATATGGTTAATGATATTCTGGCATCAGATTGGCTAACTCCCCAACAAAAAGACGAACAAATTACCCGCGCTATTTGGTTAGTAATGGCTGCTAATCATCAAGGAATGGCAGCGGGAAAAAATTATGGTGGTGAAGGACTACATGATCATCGTTTTGAGTCAGGAATTCCGGGTATGGGATTAATGCCAACAGATATTTCTCACGAAGGTCATAATCACGATAATCATGATAATTCTGAGAAAAAACCTGATGATTCTCAAGTAGATGAGGGAGGAGATCACCAACACCATAACCACGAAAATTACTCTCCAGAAAACCCTCCTAATACGGAGAAAAAACCTGACGACAGCAATGATCAAGAGGAACTGAAAAAATGAGAAGATTTTTATTAATTGCTGTGGGTTTAGTTGCCAGTTTTACTAATCCAGTTTTTGCCAACGATCATAACAATCTTGATTCCGGTCGTCCCCTTTCTTTTGATGATGCTGAAAGTCTTGGTTTTGGGGAACAATCGATAGAATTTGGAGGAAGTCTAGTCTTTCCTGAAAATAGTAATCTTGGGGGTGAGTTTGATCTTGAATACCTCAACGGTATTATTCGCAATGGTCATATTATTATCGGCATCGATCCGCAGGTGGGAGGTCGAGTTAATAGTGATGATACGGATTTTGATGTGGGAAATTTATCTGTAGGTTTTTTCTATAATTTCAATCGTGAATACGATAATGTTCCCGCTTTTGCCATTCGTACCGATTTAGGATTACCGACGGGAAATAATGCTAGGGGATTAGATTTTCGTCTGCGGGGAATTGCCAGTAAAACTGTTGGTCAATTCCATCGCGTGCATCTTAATCTCGATTTAAACATAAACACTGACCCCGATGACGGCGATCAATCTTTTTTACCGGCAGCAATTCTCGGTTACTCGCGACCAATTGGTTATCCGAAACGTTTTGATCGCACTTTTTTAGCAGAATTGGGCGTAATTACCAGCGATAATAGTAATGGTGGGGTTTTAATTCGCACTGGTATGGGAATTGGTCAGCAAATTAATCGCCAAGGTGTGATCGATTGGGGTATCGAGGGATATATTGCCACTAATGGCAATGATCAAAGTCAATTAAAGTTAAAAATCGGTTATTCTTTCGGATTTTAGGATTTTTCCCTAGCCTGCTATTAAAAGCTAAAATAGATGAAGTATAACTTAAATTTTGGTTTGACTGGGAGTATGAGGGGGTTTGGAAGTCCACATCTTCTCATCCCTGAAAACAACAGGGATATCTGATCAGTTGTCCGCAGGTAGCGACTCCCTATTCTCAGCTTCGTACCTCATCATTAAGATAACTGCTAGAGAAAAAAGGCTGTAAATCTGTTGTCATTCCCTTTTAAGTCGCAAAAAAGCTCTTTAACCGTTGTCGCAGCCAAGAGACGGGATTTTTCAGGTCTTCCGAGTCTAAAAGCCCCATTTCTCGCAATTTCTGCTGACATTCGCGCAATTCCTCTTGACGTTGGGTGAGTGCCTGAGTGAATTCCTCCGCTAGAGCCGGATAAGTAGTGATAAGATGCTGAAACCCCTGACGATCGAGCAAAAATAACAAGGTTTCCCCCACTGCTTGCATAGTGGTGGGATAGGGAACCTCTAATATTAACGGTAATTCCCCAAAATATTGACCTTTATTAAAAGTAAAAATTTTACGACTGATTTTATCGTTTTCATAAAAAGCATCCATTTGTCCCTGCAAAACAATACAGAAATAATTAGTTCTTTCTCCCTGTCTAATTAAAATATCCCCGTCCTGGAGATGTTTACGACAACCCATTTCAATTAATACACGCAATTGCAGATCGTTAAAATGTTTAAAGTAACTCACCTCCAATAACATTTCTTTTAACGATAGCGGTTTTGAAGGTTTAACTATCTCCTGATCCTGTTCCTTAACTGCCTCAAAACTGTCGGTATTATGCAACCATAACTCTCGCTGGGGAAAAGGAATCGTTATGCCCCGATGACGCAGATTATGCTCGATAATGAAGTGTAGGGAACTTCTCATAAAAACGGCCCGTTCGACTTTTTCCACCCATACCCACAACTCAAAATTTAAAGCACTATCACCAAAACCGTTAAAAATCACCTTGGGAAGCGGATTAAAGGCAATTTCTACCGACATATAGGCTGATTGCAGCAGAATTTCCGTCACTATCAAAGGATCTGTACCGTAGGCAACTCCCACTGGCACAATGACTCGAATGCGCGAGTCGGGATAATGCCAATTCTGGACGCGATTGCTAGTTAAGATTGTGTTAGGAACGATTAACT
Source organism: Microcystis sp. M53602_WE12 (assembly GCF_030065455.1). Taxonomy (NCBI): domain Bacteria; kingdom Bacillati; phylum Cyanobacteriota; class Cyanophyceae; order Chroococcales; family Microcystaceae; genus Microcystis; species Microcystis sp. M53602_WE12. The sequence goes on from NZ_JASJFB010000026.1 coordinate 28,574, forward strand.
CTGCACCATCCACAGTGCGAATGGTGGTGGAACGAATCGATATTTCCTGGATATAACCCTTTGTTTGCTCAAATTCGATAAAATCGCCCACTTTTAACTTGCGTTCCACCAACAAAGTTAAACCACTGGTGAGATTTTTGGTTAACTCCTGCAAACCGAAACCGATACCCACCCCCAAACCACCGGCTAAAACAGCGATCGAAGCGAGATTGAATCCAGTCAATTGTAGGGCGATAATATAACCAAAAGCCCCAAAAGCGAAACTAGCCAGAGTTGCGATCGCTTCTCGATTACCTTCATCAAAACCGATACTTTTCAGCAGACGATTTTTTAGTAAACTTTTAAAAGCGATCGTCAGACAGGTGACAAGAATAAACAGTATAAGAGTACCAATAATCCAACCGAGAGTGATGGACACACCCCCAGCGCGCCAAAGGGGAGTGTTAAAAAAGGGCGTTAACCAAGCTGAGGGAGAGAAAGTCATCGCTAAAGTTTAGATTTGATAGGGATTACCCAAGCGATCCACAAAAACATTGTAATCTAAGGGTAAACGCCCCGGATTAAGCCGTGGTTCCGCCGCGTAACCGATGGGAACGACAACAGCGATCGCCAGATGGGGATGATCGGCAGCACCAATGACAGCTTTTACCTTGTCCTCGATCCAACCGTTGAGAAAACAACTAGATAAACCGAGACTTTCGGCAGCCAAAACCAGATGAGTAGCGGCGATCATGGCATCTTTAATCGCGTATTCCCGGGTTTTTTCGCCCAAATCCTGGTGAAATCCCGGGATTGCCTGTTGAAAATATTTTACCGTGCCTTCGTTCCAGGCACCTGTACTGAGAGCCTGTTCATAGATAGGAGTTAGATCTCCTCCTCCTGCGGCAGCATCGGCAGCGAAAACAAAAGTAACCGGCGCTTGGATAATTTGCTTTTGTCCCCAAGCGGCCTCGGCTAAAGCGGCCTTTTGTGCCTCATCTTGTACTAAAATAATTCGCCAATCTTGGATGTTGAAACTACTAGGTGCGGCAACGGTTAATTCTACTAGGGTTTTCAGCAGTTCTGGGGCGATCGGATCGGTGGTAAAATTTTTAATAGAACGACGTTGATTGATCGCCGTGGGAACATCGAGAGGCAAGGTCATAAAGTCAATGGATTGAGTTACATATTCCTAATTATTATAGGGTCAAGCTATCAGCCTCAGACTTCGGTGTGACAAAACAGAAATGGGGTGCATCTCACATTTGCAGAAATACCGACAATCAGCAATTATCAGTGACTTAAATGATGACAAATGTATCAGCAGCTGTCTGTAAGCATCCCACCGAAAAACTAATGCGCTCCAGCTTTTGGGGGGTAGAACCCACCAAAAGCTGGGATTGAGTGATAAAATCGCAAGTAATGCCCAATTTTAAAAGAGAGTTTCCCCTGAAAAATCCCAACTTAGTAGATTGACAAAAATGAGATGCACCCACAGAAATAGTAAAACATCAGGATTAAATTGTGGCGGTCAGGAAAAGATCAACTATACTGTTAGACTTAAACAGGTCATAACCCAATGACCATCTAGCTATAATCATGTCACCGCCACAAAGATCATTTTATGCTTTCTGAGCCGGAACCGAGCGACACCCTCACCACTGCCACAGTCAATATGGGCGATCAAAGTACCGATATCAAGCCAATTTTAGCCTTAAAAGAGTTGGTCGCTAGTTTATATCGCGAACAAAACAAAGTTCAAAATCTCTTAAGTTCCCTCGGTTTTGCCCTGCGGAGTTTCAATAATTTAAACCAATTCCTCGATCTTACCCCCTTGATGGCCGCACGAGTGGCAGACGCGGAGGGAGGGGCATTGATTTTGAGCAAAAATAACGGTCAAGTGGCGCTTGATCAACTCCATTGCCAAGATAATCAAATTAATGGGGAACTACGCCGACAATTAGAGGCAATTATCCGACAATTAAACCAAGAAGCGGCACTTGAGAATAAAAATAGTCGATCGCTTCTCGATAGTCTCGACCATAAAATCCGGCAAACTCTCGGACAGGGTACGCAGGTTTATAGTACACCTGTTTTGGTAAAAAATAGTGAGCGGGGGCGTTTATACGTTTTCAGTCGCGATCCCGATTATGGTTGGACACCCACCCGTCGTAAACTGTTGCAGCTAGTGGCCGATCAAACGGCGGTGGCTATAGCTAATAATGAATTAACGATCGAATTACGTTCTAAGGAACGTCAGGATCGAGAGTTAGAAATCGCTGCGGAAATCCAAAATCGTCTTTTACCCCGGCAATGTCCGAAAATTCAGGGGGTAGAATTAGCAGCCCACTGCAAAACGGCTAATCGCGTTGGTGGCGATTATTATGATTTTATCCCCTGCAACTACGATCAATTTAAACCGGCAAGGGAGGCGGAAAGGGAAGCCAGTGCCGCTCCTTGGAGTATAGTCATCGGTGATGTCATGGGAAAAGGTGTCCCAGCAGGATTATTGATGACCATGACCCGGGGAATGTTGCGAGCGGAAGTGTTAAATCGTCACTCCCCGGCCCAGATTTTGCGTCATCTCAATCGGGTTATGTATGCCGATCTCGATAATTCTCATCGTTTCGTGACATTATTTTATTCCGAGTATGATCCCCTGACGCGCCGTCTTGGCTACAGTAATGCTGCCCATTATCCCACCCTCTGGTGGCGAGCTAAACGGGGAGAGTTAGAGTCTCTCGACACGGAAGGGACATTAGTTGGTTTAGAGGCCGATTCTATCTATGACGATGCCCAAGTGCAATTAGAAGCGGGAGATACGCTGATCTATTACACCGATGGCTTTACCGATGCAGTTAACTCGAAAGGGGAAAGATTTGATCAGAAAAATTGGCTATCGGCAGTTAAAGAAGCCTGTCAAAAGTACACCGATCCCGAACAGATTCTAGAATATTTATTTGGGAAAGTTGCCGCTTTTACTGGGTTGGGAAATGACAGTAGCGACGATATGACTTTAGTAGTTATGCGAGTGAAATCGGAGGAATAAATCATCACTTCCTAGCTCATAAATTAGCTTAATCCTGCTCTTGCCAAGGAGCGAATAAAGGCAATAACGCTAACCCGGGTAAAGCGGCGATTACCGTGATTAAAAAGAACCACTGCCAACCGATCGCCTCAGCTAAAACTCCGGCGGGAGCCACCAAAATATCGCGACTAAAGGCCATTAAACTCGATAAAAGGGCGAACTGAGTAGCGGTAAAACGAGCATTACAAAGACTCATTAAAAAAGCCACAAAAGCGGCAGTTACTAAGCCACCGCAGAAGTTTTCAATATTAATAGCCAAGACCATAAAAGGATAATTTTGCCCTAAATTTGCTAAAATAAAATAGGCTAAATTACTAACAGCTTGCAACAGACCAAATATCCAGAGCGATCGATTAATTCCCCAACGACTTAACAGGGAACCACCTAATAAAACTCCCACCATAGTTGCTATCATGCCCATGCCCCCTTGGATCGCTCCGATATCGGTTTGACTGAAACCAGTTTTTAAGAGAAAAGGAGTCACCATATTATTAACTAAAGCATCCCCTAAACGATAGAGAACAATAAAGGCGAGAATGCCCATTCCTTGACCTAATCGATAGCGTTGAAAAAACTCTTGGAAAGGCAACCAAACTGCCTCTAAAAGAGTTTGAGGAGTATCATCTCTAGGGGGAGTAGCTGGGGCGAAAAAAGACCAAATAATCGTTAAAGCCATCAATCCAGCTAGGAAAAGATAGACGAGAGGCCAGGGAAAGTGATCGGCTAAAATTAAAGCGATCGAACCAGTTAAAATTAAAGCCAAACGATAACCTAAAACCCCGATCGCTACCCCAGCCCCCATCTCCCATTTTTCTAAAATATCTGTGCGATAGGCATCGTAGGCAATATCTTGGCTGGCACTAAAAAAAGCAATCAGTAAAGCATTAATTGCCAATAATTCTAAAGATCGTTGCGGTTGTTGAAAAGCCATGGCTGCAATCGCTAAAGTTAAACAAATTTGAGCGATTAAAATCCAACCGCGACGACGACCAAGCAGCGGGGGAACATAGCGATCGAGTAAGGGAGACCAAAGAAATTTGAGAGAGTAGGGGAGAGCGACTAAACTAAATAAACCGATCGATTTCAGATCAACTCCTTCGGTGGTCATCCAAGCTTGCAGGGTGCGACTGGTGAGCAACAAGGGCAATCCAGAAGCGAAACCTAAGAATAACAAAGCCGCCATTTTTTGACTGCGGAACACTTGCAAATAAGCGGAAATTTCTTTGATCATGGAGGGGATAGGAGGATAGATTAGATTAAAGAATATAGTTAATTGACCCAAAAAGAAAGAAATTAGTTCTGACCGGCATCGTCCCATCTTAACCATGGCCCGGCGATCAAAAAAAATTCCCGAAAAATAGCGGTCTTTCCCCCAACTGGGGCTATAGGCAGTAGAATGGATGAGATTTTGATTCAGTAGTCTTGAAAAATTGCGGTATTCTCCTTAAGATAGATGCTTGATTCTCCCAACTAGCTCCTACCCCTATTTACCTTTCCCAGATAAGGACTGCCATCCCCACCTTCCCTGCCGACTCCTGTGATTAAAGTGGACTCCTGTTTTATCTCATACCTATTGTCTAATCCCTCCGACTCGGAAGCGACCGGTGACAATGCCACCATTGCCGTCGAGGTGCGTTTGGCCCAAAGCCAAGATCTCAAAAGCTTGGCGGAAATTCTCACCGATAGTTTTTTCCCCACGGCCAATTATTGGTCTTTTCTGCGTCCTATCTTTAAATTAGGCATTTACGAGGACTTACGGGGACGATTGCGCGCCGATACCCCTTACTATCACTGTCTGGTAGTCAGTCACACCAGCGTCACCGTCACGGGTCCTCAGGAAATTATTGTTGCTACGGCGGAAATCGGCTTAAAATCCAGTTCTTTTTTAGCTGTTCCCATTCCTTATATCTCTAATTTAGCCGTTAGTCCCGATCGCCGGCGTGCCGGTCTGGCCCGGAGATTGCTGCTCAAGTGTGATCAGATCGCTAGAGAATGGGGTTTTGAGGAACTTTCCCTCCATGTTCTCGATAATAATCTAGCGGCCCAGTCACTGTACTTAAGTAGCGGTTATCGTCTGCAAAAAACCGACGGTTGGTTGATCAATTGGTTATTTAATCGACCACAAAAGTTATTTCTGCACAAAAAAATCAGCCAATGAGGAGATAGGAGACAGGATTCAGGAGTCAGGATTCAGGAGTCAGGAGCCGGTCGTCAGGAGATTATTTTTATTTATTCTCCCTTCTCCCCACACCCCACACCCCACACCCCACTTCCCCACCAGCAACCCCTAGTATAGATATTTCGACAAAATTGCGATGGAGAACAACGATAAGGAAAAATTCTGCTATATTATCTGCTAACTCTCTAAAAAACCCAATTAGTTTAATAATCTTTTCCGGGTATCTGAGAAAACAAATAGTTTATCTCTTTAAATATGGTTTTAGGGAGATATTTAGTGACCGTGTGAGGCAATTTGTGGTTAATAAGACAAAATCAAGACTTAAAAGCGGAAAATCAGGGAAATTAGCGGCTAAACCTGTTAAAAAGCGGCGATTATCCAGTACATGGTTCCTGACAGCCCTAGGCTTAACCGGCTGCGCCCTAGTTTCCGCTACGGCGGGTGCTATGTTGGCCGTGTCTCTCTCCTCCACACCCTTGCGACAAGCTGCTCTTAGTCCCGAAGAAGCCGCCGCTTTTAACAATCAGCAGGCCATATCCTATCAAAATCTGCAACTTCCCGCCCTCAACCGTCCCGTTAATATTCTGGTAGTTGGCGCGAAAGTGTTGACATCCGATGTCAAGGAGGCACAAACCCCAGATCTGGGTTATCATGCCCCGGTTAATTCCTTGGATGGTTTAACCGATACCATGCTGTTACTGCGTTTTGACCCCCAAAGACAGAAGTTAACCATGCTTTCCATCCCCCGGGATACCCGCACCGATATCGAGGGTTACGGGGAGAAAAAAATCAATGAAGCTAACGCCCTCGGTGGACCTGCTTTAACGGCGGAAACGGTTAGTCATCTTTTGGACGGAGTGGCTATCGATCGCTATATTCGCATTAATGTGCAGGGTGTGGAAAAATTAATTGATGCTTTGGGGGGGGTGACGGTATATGTTCCCAAAGACATGAAGTATCAAGATTTTAGTCAACACCTCTACATTGACCTGAAAAAAGGGGAACAACACCTCAACGGCGAGAAATTCCTCCAGTTTGCCCGTTTTCGTCACGATGCTAACGGCGATATCGGTCGTATCCAACGACAACAGCAATTAATGCGGTCTTTAGTGGAACAAACCCTAAAACCAGCAACTTTATTGAAAATTCCCGATATTATCGAGGTTATCCGCAATAATATCGATACTAATCTCAGTTTAGAGGAGTTACTCGCCCTAGCTGGCTTTGCCTCCAAAACTCAGCGCACTGATGTGCAAATGCTACTACTACCCGGAGACTTTAATGGTGATGGTCGGCAAGGGATCAGTTATTGGCTACCCAATCAAAGTAAAATTCAAGAGCTAGTGGCTCAACATTTTAACCACGGCTTTTTTATGGCTGACATTGAGGAAACCATGCGAACGACTCGCATAGCTGTGGAGGATAGCATCGATAATCCAGAAGCGGTGCAAACTCTAGTCAGCTATCTGCGCTCATTGGGTTATGAAAATGTTTTTGTCTCTAAGTCTTCATCGCCAATTCTAGAAACTACCAAAATTATTGCTCAAAAAGGAGATAATTCCCTGGCTGCTGCCCTGCATAATAGCCTTGGTGTCGGGGAAGTTTTGGTGGAAAGTACGGGGAATCTCGCTTCTGATGTGACGATTAAAATCGGTCAAGATTGGCAAGAAAAATCTGCTAATCTTTCTGGTCTATCCCTAGGCAACTAAGAAAAAAATTAAGTTTATCTGGGTTATTTATTAGCGTTGGGTTTCCTGCTTCAACCCAACCTACGTTCTCAGAAAAAAATCAAGTTTATCTGGGTTATTTATTAGCCAAAGTTTGACAAAAATCTTGGTGTTCTTGACTAACTATTCCTTGCTGTAACATTGCCAAAACTTCGGCTAAATTACCCGATAATAAAGCATTTTTATCCAGCCATAATCCAGGGAATACTTGGGAGCAAAAGATGTTATTTTGATTAGATTCTAGGGGCAAATATTCCCCATCAGTTAAGCGAAACCAATCCAATTGAACATCATAAACTCGCCAGATAATATACTCTTGCACTCCCTGGCGACGATAAACTTTGAGTTTTTCGTGTAAATCGTAGGAAGCAGTAGAAGCGGCAATTTCTACGATTAATTCCGGCGCGCCTTCTACATAATCATCTTCACTAATGCTTGATTGTCCACCGGTTTCTATTCTTAATAAAGCATCTGGTTGTGGTTGACTATCCCCATCCAGTCGCACAGTAGTATTATCCAGTGTTTCTACTCCCGGTGTCGCCACTTCGTAGGCAGTTAACCAACCGATAATATTAGCGTGGGGTTTACCGTGGTTTTTGGCTCTCACCGCGGCTGCCATATAAACAACTCCTGCGATTAATTCAGCTTTTTTTAGCTGTGTCATTGCTTGATAACGGCGCTCGAATTCGGGACGAGTTAATCTATCCCCATTTTCGAGAGGGGGAATAGATACAGGGGAAATTATCGAAGTAGATAAGCTCATAATGTTTACCGATAGTTGAAATTTTTCCCTCGCTAGATGGAATTAGCATTGAGCAAATTTTCTCGAAATATTTGATATTCTTGACTAGCTATTCCTTGCTTTAACACCTCTAAAACTTCGGCTAAATTACCCGATAATAAAGCATTTTTATCCAGCCATAATCCAGGGAAGACTTGGGAGCAAAATATCTTATCTTGATTTGATTCTAGGGGCAAATATTCCCCATCAGTTAAGCGAAACCAATCCAATTCTTGGTCATCTACTCGCCAGATAATATACTCTTGCACTCCATGGCGACGATAAACTTTGAGTTTTTCGTGTAAATCGTAGGAAGCGGTAGAAGCAGCAATTTCCACGATTAATTCCGGCGCGCCTTCCAGATAACCATCCTCGGTAATGCTTGATTGTCCACCGGTTTCTATTCTTAATAAAGCATCCGGTTGTGGTTCATTATCCCCATCCAGTCGCACAGTAGTATTATCTGCTAATTCTACCCCCGGTGTAACAGACCAATAGTATCCTAACCAAGTGATAATACGAGCGTGAGGATTGCCATGATTTTTGATGCGGACGGGGGATGCCATATAAACAACTCCTGCGATTAATTCAGCTTTTTTTAGCTGTGTCATTGCTTGATAACGGCGCTCGAATTCGGGACGGGTTAATCTATCGCCATTTTCGAGAGGGGGAATAATATGGGGGGAAACTGTGTTAGTCGATAGCATAATTTTTGGCTCATCAAGAAACTACTATCAAGGCTTAAGTTTTCTTACCAGACTCAGTTAATTTATCGATTAGGTTAAGCTGGGTATCGAGAGCATCGAAGATATCCTATACTTATTTTACAGCGTTTCTCATCATTTACCTGGAACCTTGCGCCATGTTTGCCTTAGTTTCACCAGATAAAATCGATCTACCAGCGGGATCCTTAGTGAGATTACCTGCCACTTGGCTAGATTATCAAACTTTGTCTCGGCAAAGGGGCGACAATTCTCGACCTAAAATCAAATATCACAATGGAGAAGTCTTGCTTATGTCTCCACTTCCCAAGCATGGGCGGGATGCCCATTTAATTGCTAATATTATCATCACCTTATTGGATTATCTGGGGCGTGAGTACGAGGCTTTTACTCCCGTAACCATGGAATTACCAGAAACAAGTGGTATTGAACCAGATTATAGTTTTTATATTGACCATTGGCCGGCTATAGCAGGGAAAGCCAGAATTGACTGGGTAAATGATCCTCCCCCCGATTTAGTATTAGAAATTGATGTCACCAGTTACTCGAATGTGGATGATTATCTGCCTTATCAAGTGCCTGAAATTTGGTTGTATCGTCAGAAAAATCTCTATATTTATTGGCTAGAGAATCAAGAGTATATCCCTCGCCATCAAAGTCAATATTTTCCTAACTTTAACCTACAAAATTTAGTTTCTTTCTGTGGAGAAATTGCCGACAATCGCAATAGTAGTATGGCAATTCGGCAACTAAAACAACATCTCGAAGATTTTTATAAGTAGGGAGGCACAATTATTTGTAGGATGGGTTAGCGGTAGCGTAACATGAGCGGGCGTTGGGTTTCACGCTTCAACCCAACCTACGTTCATCTTATATTTAATTACACTTTGTACCTCATCATTAAGATAACTGCTATAACCATGAATAATTTTAAAATACTGCTCATCGGTTACGGTAATACTTTAAGAAATGATGACGGAGTGGGAGTGAGAATAGCCGAAATTATTGCCGAGGAGAATTTGCCTAATGTGCAAGTCATCGCTACCCATCAATTGACTCCTGAGTTAGCAGCCGATATAGCTGATGCTTCCCTAGTTATTTTTGTTGATGCGGTATTATCTAATCAAACCGATATCCGAATAGAAAAATTAGCGGCAGTTACCGAATGGAATAATTTCGGTCATGCAGAAAGTCCCGCTTCTTTATTAGCATTAACTCAAGCAATTTATCAACAAACTCCCAGGGCCTGGGGAATATTTATTCCTGCTATTAATTGTGAATTTGGTGAAGAATTATCAACAATAACTCAAAAGGGCTTGACAAAAGCGATTAAAGCTATTAGGAAAATTATTACTTCTGAGGATTTGACTGAATACCAAAAGCCGGACTTTGATAATCTTCCGGCAGATAATTTTCAGGAATAGTGCTGTGATTGCCATCCCGGAGAGCCTTGTAGTGAGGAGACATAATTTCGATACCGACTTCGTTACATTTATCCTGAATATTTTGATGTAATTCAGAATAAATATACACCATTTTGCTAGGATGATCAGTGTAGGCATTTAGCTGATAGCTGACATAAAAATCATCGAGACTGGTTTGCAAGACAAAAGGAGCAGGTTCTGAGACAATAAATTTAGTTGCTAGGGCTGCTTCTTTCAGGGTTGTGTGAACTTTACGCCAAGGTAAATCATAACCAAGAGTGACCGTGGTTTGCAAAATTAAAGGCTGTTTGAATTCCCGTTGAGAGACGCTAAAGTTAATCACATTGGTGTTTAACAGCGATGAATTAGGAATCGTGATAATTCTATTAGCTGGTGTGCGAATACGGGTGACTAATAATCCTTTTTCAATCACATCTCCAATAACATCACCAATAGAAATTTTATCTCCTAGTTGAAAAGAGCGGGTATAGATGAGGATAATTCCCCCCACCACGTTAGCGATAGCAGAGGTGGAACCCAAGGAAAATAGTACCCCTAAAAATACCGACACCCCCTGAAAAGCAGGAGAATTAAATCCGGGTAGATAGGGAAAAGCGATGACTATAGCTAAGGCAATTATCAGCAGTGACAGTAGATTATAGGTTGGTTTTGCCCAATCGGGATAGAAACCATTAATTACTAAATTTTCTCTTTCCAATCCAGTGAAAAATGGTTTAATTGCTCTCAACAGATAGTGAGTTATAAAAACAATTATCAGTATAATAAAAATACTGGGTAAATATTTTGCTATCTCTTGGGAAACAACTTCTAAAGCACTAAAAAAGTATTGCAGAAAACCATCACCAAATTTTCTAGTCCAGGGAAAAAGACGAAGGACAAAAGTTAAATAAAAATAGAGAATAGTTAAAATAATTAGAGTTCGGATAAATTGCAAAACTCTTAGGGAAAAAATTCCTATTGTCTGGGAACTAATAATCTCAAAATTTTGGAATACGACCCCAGGAACTAGGGAGGTGATTAATCTCTGAATCTGGGGAAAAACCCGCGAAGATATAAAAATTATTACCCAGAAAATTAAGACCGTGGCCAAGGTAGCACTTACCGTCAAAACTGCATCTTTGAAGAGGTTATCTGGTTGACGTTCTTGACGATAACGGACAATGGCTGCTTTCATCTTTGCCAAAGCTCGTTCGGCCAATACTTCTTGACTGACCGCGTGTAATTTGGCATCTTTAGAAGTAATAGTAGCAATAACCGTATCTCCCAAAATAATCGAAGGGTTTTTGTCTTCAGGATCAATTTTTATAGTTAAATCTTCAGGAGAAAGAGCATCGTCATCGGCAATTTTTTCAATTCTGTCTGTAATCGATTTCGCTCTTTCTTGCGCTGAAAAAGAACCTATTCCCTGCCGAATCGTAAAAAGTTCTTGATTATCAAGCATGACGGGAAAAACTTCTCCCAAAGTTTCCAGGGGTGTTTCCTGTCCTTGTTTAGCAGGATTATTCTGGGCTGCTATCATGAAGATGGGGGATAAAGTCAGTAACAAAACTAAACAAAACAGTCCTAGGTAACGCCAGATTTTTTTCATCTTCTAAGCCACAATTGTACAGGAGCGATCGAGTTTAATACCTCTTTTTTTCATCGTAGCATGGAATAGTTCTGTGGATAACACCTGTTCCACGGGATAAATCCCGGCTTTTTGGAGTTTTGCCGCTAAGATTAATTCTGCCACGCTGCCAGTTCCCCAGCCGGCTGCTTGGGCAGTGTTCTCGTGAAGCATAGTTGCTTGATAAACTGCTTTTTGCTGCCCTTGCCATCCGGCCACTTTGGCTAACATTGCTACCCCAATTCCCGAAAATTTATCGGTTACTTCTGTCATGCGATAACTAACTTGGGAAAAAAACTCAATTCCCCGAGAACTTTCTACCCAAGCATCGGGAAAAATATGGGCAGTAATCCAAGTTAAATGATTATAAAAATCGGGAATAGAACCAAATTTTGTGATCACATTTTGCACTTGAAAAGATTCAGCAAAAGTATAGGTTTCTGGCATATCAAACCAATAAACACCAGTTTTACCCAAAGGAGCGGGAAAGTCAATTACTTCTCTAGCAGTATAGGGTTTAATCTCTTGCCATTGTCCCTCAATCCAAGCTAAAAAAGGCTTTTTTAAGCCGAGAAAAGTAGTCCGCATCACAGTTAATCCCGCACCTCCGGAACCGGCTACGGCATAATTTAAACGGATCGTTTCTACCCTATCTAACTGTTCGACTCCCTCTCGCACTATACTATTAGAAATACCGGGAAAAATTCCCGTATTAACCACGGCAGTTATTCCCGCTTTTATCGCTAATTCTCGATAGGGGATTAACTTTTGATAAAAAGAACGATGATCACTAACATCAATATAATTGACTTTTTCTTCGATGCAAATTTTTACTACCCTGCCATCGCGATAATGAAAGGGACCGGCACAATGAACGACTAAATCACTATTTTTAATTGCCTGTCTAAGCTTGTCTATTTCTTCTAAATCTAAAGCCAAAAACTGCATTCTTGGCAGTAATTTAATGGCTTTTTCCTTGCGTCCTGTGATAATAATTTTAGCTGCAGTATGATTAATAATATCTAGGGCTACACTTTGACCAATGCGACCAGTGCCACCTAAAATTAAAACAGTTTTTTCCATGGCAACTATCAATAATATTTGTTGCCCTAGTATAGCATCCTCTTGGCAATTTTGCCTATTTTACAAGATGAAAAATTGAGAATAATCACAACTTATTTAATGCGTCCGAGGGGCAAGAAAATGGTTAAAATCTCACCTTCTTCGGGTTTTTCACGCACAATCAATTTACCTCCCAAAGCTTGAAAAAGGTTTTTAGTCACCTTCATATTCAGACTTAAACTACCGGTTTCTGGTTGAAACATTAGGACTTTTCCCAAAGCTTTGAGGGTAAGATTAGGTGATTTTATTTGAGTTTGAAACTGCATTTTTAATTGATTTCCTGCCGTTGATATATGTACTTGCAACAGGCCACCACTAGCCATACTGCGAGTACATTTTTCCACGACTCCATTTAACATTTGATCCAATAAATTCGGATCACTAATTACCGAAGGCAATTTTTTCGGTACATTAACTTCTAAATTGACATTGCGCCTTTTAGCTTGTTTTTGCCACCGGGGAATACTATCTTGAAAGACTTTTTCTAGAGCAATTGGAATTAATTGAATCGGTTTATCCCCCAGAGGATTAATACCCAATTCTGCGGCTCGGAAAATTAATTCCATGCGCTGAATTTGTTCACTACATTCTAAATCGATTGTTTCTAAATATTTCTGCACATCTTCCGTTACTTTTGCCCGTTTTAATAATAATCGGGTAATGGTGCGAATGGTGGTTAAAGGGGTGCGAATTTCGTGGGTTAAAGCGCGCAATAATTCCAAATCACAACCCGATTCTAAATTAGAATTATCTTCCTTTGGCGGAGTGATTTCGGCATTGATAGGCGATTTCGTTTTTTTCAGGTCTAAATTAGGCTGGTTGGGTAAATTTTGCAGTAATTGGCGACTAAATTGGCTAACTAGACGATAATCTGGCGAGGGACTGCCATTAGCCTCGATAATTGCCTCTAAAGTCCCGATTTGCGGATAACGCAGATTAACTAATCGTTGCCGCAACTGCTGCCAGGCTTGCTGAGTGAGGACGGGATCAAAGGAAAATTGAAAAGAGGACAAACCCCACTGATCCTCGCCTAAAACCAGCAAAAGAGCGAAACTTTCGCTAAAAACCAGACAAAATCTTTCATTAGCAATCGGATCCGTTGGCAAGAGAGGCAATTCATGAATCTCCGTCGGGGAAACATCGGCGGCGGATTTTTCCTGAGAAGGCAATTGAAAACCCGGCCATTGTAAATGTTTTAAAGCTTTAACAGTAAAAACACCAAATTCAAAACCCGTTAAAGCCTTGCTTTCTCTAACTAAAGCCGTCGGACCGGAGAGAATTAAACCCCGACCGGCGGCAGCATTATTTTGGTTTTGTAATAAGATATTTTCTAAAGCGGCGATCGCTGCGAACCATTCACTTTCCGCTTTCAGTTGCGCTCGCTTGAGCCATTCCGATAAATTAGGATAAAAAGCATTGGGGGTGAAAGTTTCCCGGTCCTGATGGTCAGTCGGCGGGAAAATATCGCTTAATTTCGGTAAAGACCCCTTTAACATCGTCTTCATCACTGACTAGATACAAATTCCTTACCTAGAATATTACCCCCGTTAATGCTCATCCCATAACGGTAAAACCGAACTCTATTGGCAGTGATATCCGCGTTTTTATAGCAGTTATCTTAATGGTGAGGTACGAATTTTTGGTTTTGGGGAGTCGGTCGTCGATACCAAATTAGGTTACACTAAATCCGTTGAGCATAGGCTACTTATGAGGACAGGCACTCATGCACTCTTGCAATAGGCAAAAGGGGGAATAAATAATCATTCTTTAATAACCGGATTTAGTATTACACTTCATCTTTAGTTGATCACCTATGCCAGTTGTGGGGTTCGTGGCTCAATTCAACCTCGATAAGTCTGATATTTAATTACACCTCCCCACTTATGTATTTTTTTGTTACATTTAAGTATTTTTTGCCTATCTATAGTTATTATTGAATGAGTTAAAGTGTTCCCCAATTATTTCCCCAACTAACCAATCTTTGATCTCAAAACCTTTTGCCTTGACGTTAGGTCAATGGGAGGAATCATCGGGTCTTGGAGGGACTAACATAAATTATGACACGCGACAAACTTTTGAACTTAGGAGAAATTAGTTATTCAAACCAGTTCTTTATTAGATTATTTCTGGTGATTTCTTGTCTTTTTGTCTTTTATTGCCTATAATTTTCCTCACTTTTCTCATTAACAAGGAGAATACAATCATGCAATCTCTCAACTTTTCTATTATCCAAGAAATCAAACATCAAGGAATTTGTGATGCTTCTGCAGCCACTGCTTTAGGAGAAAATAAATTTGTTGTTGGTAATGATGAGGCGGATCCAGAATTAGGTAATATTCTCTGGATTTATTCCTCTCAAGAGTCGGGAAAAGCACTGGAAACAATTGACATTAATGGTTGGCTGAAAAACAATCCTAAAAATAAAGAAATCGACTTGGAGGGGGTAACTGTACTCAATGACATAATCTATTGGATTACTTCCCATGGCCGCAATAAAAATGCTGAACGAAAACTCCCTCGTCATCAATTTTTTGCTAGTAAAATTACCGATGACGGCTCTAGTATAGTTCAAGTGGGTGAGTCTTATACTCAGTTAGTCTTGCGCGATATTATCGAAGACTCTCAATTGGCTGAAATATTTGATTTCAAAACAGCAGAAACCAAAGCTCCCAAAGCTAAAGGTGGATTAAATATTGAAGGTTTAACGGCAACTCCAGACGGAAATATCTTAATCGGTTTTCGTAATCCTGTCCCCAACGATAAAGCTCTTTTATTAACTCTAAAAAATCCTTACAGTTTAGTTAATAATTCCAGCAATGCTCGGTCTGATTTTGGTGATCCTATCCTGTTAGATTTGGGAGGATTAGGAATTCGTAGCATTGAATTTTGGCCAGCTTTAGAAGTATATTTAATTATTGCCGGAGAATTTCATGGAGGCGATCAATTTGTTTTCTATACTTGGTCAGGAAAAAAAGAAGATGCACCGGAAAAGATAGAATCACTGCAATTCCCTGACGGTTTTCGTCCAGAAGCTTTGTTGTTTTATCCCCATTTCCCAGATCGCTTTCAGATTTTAAGCGATGATGGTACAATCGAGCGAGTTGGTAATACTCCCTGTAAAGATATTATCGATAAAAATAGTCCCGAAAAATATTTCCGCAGTATTTGGGTAAAAGTTAATTAATACCAATTCTCACCCATCAAAACTACAGATCGAATTATCGAATTTAAGTTCCCATTTCCCCTTTTTCCCATTTTAAGGGAGACGAAGGCAGGGGGATCGAACTCTTGTAGCCGGATTTTGGAGAATTGATATAATTAGACATCCCTCTTAGTGGAACCTCAACAAAACCTAGAACAAAAATAGCTTTAAACCCATATAGGGATAAGCTTTAAGCTCAAAAAAACCGTTGATCACGTCTTTTCAATGGTTTTTTATCCTAGAAGCTCTATCTCAATGGAGCGAGAGGACTCCCGTTAAACCGCGTAGCGGTTAACGGGAGATAAATCGCCACCGGAATGAAACTAACGCGGTAGCGTTTCCACTTTTGGGGAGTTTTGGTTCTCGACGTATTTTTTTAGTTGTTCGATGGTAACGCCGCCACAACTAGCCACGAAATAACCTCCCGTCCAAAAATAAGGTTTATTGTCGAAATACTTTGCCGCCAAATCCAGAAATTCTTTTCTAATTAAGCGACTACTAACTGTTTTAAGGTTAGCGATTAGTTTGGATAAAGCAATGTCAGGTTTGTCATCGATAATCAGGTGAACGTAATCCGATTCACCGTTGAAATCAAGTAATGTGCTGTCCCATTTCGTGAGCGTTGACACAAAAATTTCTTTAAGTCGGGCTAAGATTTCATTGTTAATAGCAATGGCCGGTATTTGATGACGAATACGACGTGAGCGGTAAGTTTATAAACAGAGCGAAATTCATGATTGTAATCAGTTGACATATTAGGCGGTAAGTGTTATAATCTAATTGTACATCACGAAACGAACGACAGTGATAACGCTTACCTACCAGTACAAACTAAAGGTAAACAGGCGACAGGAACGGGAGATAATCCACATTCTTGATGTTTGCAAAAGCGTTTATAATTACGCGCTCTCGGAACGGAAAGATTGGTTAAACTCTCGAAAGTGTCTTGCGGATCGTTGTTCGTTAGTTTCCGAGTACATAATTCCTGCGGATGAACCCTATCC